>DOEX01000031.1:40245-41727 GCA_003532515.1 Anaerolineaceae bacterium
GTAGAAGTGAACAACTGCACGATATCACCGGCATTAAGATCCCCTTTCACCACAACTGTTTTATCCACGATTTGCCCGCTGACCACGTTCACACGTTCCTGGCTATTATTGGTGACTCGAATGACGTATTCTCCCTGGGCATCGCTCTGGACTGCCGAGATGGGAACGAATAGAATGGTTTGCGGGTCGCCAGTTTGGATCGTAATGCTTGCGGTTGCTCCGATCAGGATGGAAGGATCTGCACTGTCCAGATCGACCCGCACGGTGTAATTGACTACTCCAGTGGAGGAACTTCCGATCGGGTTGATGAAGGTTACTTCGCCGGTTGTATCCAGTCCCGGAAAAGCGTCAAATGAAATGACTGCTTTATCACCGGCATTGACATTGGAAATCGATGTTTCATCAATGGAAACCTCAACGAACATTTTCTCCCGGTCTACCAGGATCACGGAATTCTCACCCGCTTCAACCTGGTCCCCAGTCTGATCGTAAAGAACGACCACTTCACCATCGAAAGGCGCGATGATCTTCATGCTATTTACCGTAGCTTGGGCAGCGTCCACCGCCGCCTGTGCCGCGGCGATGTCATCCGCGTTCGGACCGTCCTTTACCCGGTCATAAGCACGTTGAGCGCTTTCCAATTGCGCCTTGGCCAGTTCCAGGTTGGCGGTATACGTATCTGCAGTTAGAGTATCTGGTGTACTCATCAAATAATTCAATTGGGATTTTAGTGTATTGACGTTGATCTGGGCGTTGATCATTGCAGATTCTGATTGCAGCTTTTTCAGGTTATCGTCCTTTAAATAGCTGAGGTCGGTGTAATTCTCTGTTGCATTCTCAAGGGTGACTTCGGCGATCTCCAGTGCAACACGTGCTGCCTCAACGCTATTCTTTGAACCAACCTGGTTTCCGATCATATAGGCATCGGAGTAAGCGTCTTCATAAGCAGCCTGGGCATCTGCCAGGGCAACTGCCGCTTCGGCTGTTGAGGACATGGACTTGGCGTCTTCAAGCGCAAGTTTGGCATTTGCGAGGGCAACAAATCCATCGATTACACTCGCCGGAACAGTGGTGGCGTCCAGTTCAAGCAATACTTCGTCGCTTTTTACTTTATCCCCGGCGCTAACGTTGACGGAAGATACGACACCGCTCGTGTTCCAGGTCAGTGTGGCGATTTGAGCTGCCTGCAGCGAACCTGATGAATCCACGGTGTCAGTTAAGGTTGATTCTGTAACCACTCCGGTGCCCGTCGATTCAGCCGCGGGAGCACTTGTGGCGCATCCGGTCAGAATGGCTGTTGAGAGCAGGGTGATGACCAGTATCATTTTTGTTGAGCGTTTTAGAAACATGTTCGACTCCTTGGTTAATTTTTTTCCTTATACATGGTAAAGCAGATATGTGTAGAAAATATGCAGAAGAATGGGAAGTTTATCGATAACTTAATTCCAGGCAGGCTGAAAACTTTATACAGTTCATCCCCTG
>DOEX01000027.1 GCA_003532515.1 Anaerolineaceae bacterium
CTTTACTTTTTTCAGATTTAACTTGACATTTTCAATTTTTTCTTGTATTATCTTCATTGACATAAGATGAAAGAGGAGAATATGAATCAATTACCGAAAAAATGTCCAATCTGCCAGGGAAACGTCATTGTGACTCGGTTTTTCTGTCCGGATTGCCAGACTTCCGTCGAGGGAAGCTTTGTATCACAGCAAAGTTCGTTCCAAAACCTCACCCCAGAGCAAATGAATTTCCTGCTTACATTCGTTCGCTCCGAAGGTCGTCTGAATCGAATGGAAGAAATCCTGGGGCTTTCCTACCCCACCTTGAAAAACCGATTGAACGATGTGATCATGGCACTCGGGTTTCAACCCGAGAAAGAAGTTCGTATCAAACTAACCGATTCCCAACGTCAACAGGTTTTGGATGACCTGGAGAACGGCAGAATCGATAGTGATCAAGCTCTTCGCTACCTGCAAGGTGAAGACGAATTCAATTTAATCTAAGGAGTAAAAAAATGGCTAATACTGATGAGAAAATGCGCATCCTGAACATGGTACAGGAAGGTAAACTCAGCGCACAAGAAGCAGTTCAACTGCTTGAAGCACTCGATTTCAACCCGGAAGAAAAGACTACTTCCACCGATGTGATCCCAGATAATGAAGTGCGCACGAATGGCAAAGCCCACTGGCTGAAAATTGTCGTCACTGATCAAGCCAGCGGTAAGCGGAAGGTGAACCTGAGAATCCCGCTCGCCATGGTTCGTTGGGGTATGAAAATGGGTGGCAAATTTAACTTTGACAACAATTCAATGGACGATTTCGACTTGCAGAGTGTACTTGATGATGGTGCATTAAACGAAGGACAAAAAGGTGTTCTGGTCGATGTCGAGGACGAAGAGGACGGTGAGCACGTTGTGATCACACTCGAGTAAATCCAGGCTTGTCGATCTCAATCGACATACTCTACCCCCAACGTTCTCTTCACCCTGTGTTTTCACAATACAGGGTGAAGGCTTTTAAATAAAATAAGTATAATTTCGCCGGTAAGAGGTCAGTGTTTGCTTTACTAGTTTTGTGTGGCAATCAGAATGACAATTATCTTGACTAAATCTCAATAAATTTCTGTATCACCGAGCCAAAAAAGAAACTGATCAAGGCGACACCAACGCTAATGGCTGCCATGCTAAAAAAGTGTTTGCTGAATTTTTCATCTCGTAACACAGACATGTAAAAACTAAAGAAAGCAATAATGGTAAAAACAGTCGTCATCATAACAGCCAGTGCAACGAAATAGTTCCTGAATATGAGGTAAGGGAAAATCAACATGGCGACCGTAACGATATAAGCAATTCCAGTAAAAACCGCAGCCTTGACTGGGTCTTTCGTGGATTTCTCGGTTCTGGTAGACAAATATTCCGAAGCTGCCATAGAAAGCGCTGCCGCGATGCCGGTTACCAGCCCGCTAAGGGCGATCATGCGCGTGTTTTGAAAGGCAAGGGTCAGACCAGCCAACGTACCGGAAAGCTCGACCAAAGCGTCATTCAGCCCCAAAACGATCGAACCAGAATAATGCAGAAGGGGTTCGTCCAGCAAGTCGATTAGGCTGGCTTCATGCTCTTGTTCATCACGAATCAAACGGTCGACACCCGGAATGACACCTTCTAACTTTTTATAGGCATTGATTGTTTTCTCTTCACGGGTTTCGAGAAGTTTAATAACAAAGGTATAGCCGAGAGCCTTTGACAAGAAAGCAAATAACCATTTCCACAACTTTTGCGGTCTTGCGACCTTACCTGTATATTTTTCCCAAAATCGAGTGTGGATGAGTTCGTCAGCCCCAAGTTTGTGGATCTTTTTTGCGTCGTCTTCATTTTCTAAATTCTCTGAAATTTGTGTGTACACTACGTGATCATTTATTTCGTCTTGCTGGAATTTTTTTATGGCAGTGAGCGTTTTCTCGTCAATCATAACTATCCTCTTTGCTTATTCTACCTCATAAAGATTGTTAAGTCGGATGGAATAGTAACTTTCCCGGAAGCATCACAAGTAGAATGCACCATTCCGGTTGGGTGACCATGGAAAGTCCTGCCCTGTGACATAAATCACAGGGCAGGGTGTTAAAATAGATAAAGCATTTTGGCGTAATCGATCTGTCTATGCATGGTAATTGACAGGCAAATGATTAGTAGTATTATTCCACTTGTGATTTTTTGACCCACGGAAAGAACACAGGAAAATATGGACCTACAACCGGTAGATTCCGGTTTTGATATGATTAAACAAAAGCTGTCAGCAGATCAGCTTTTTGATTTTCTTAAGTCAAGCCCAGAGGGTTTGAACTCTGAAGAAGCAGCTAAGCGTCTAAAGGAGTTCGGCACCAACACACTGGCAGAAGTCAAGAAAAAACCTCTGATTCTCAAGTTTCTGTCACAGTTTACCCACCTGATGGCAATCATGCTTTGGGTGGCGGGTGTCGGTGCCTTTATCGCTCAGATGCCGCAGCTTGGCATCGCCGTCTGGTCGATCAACTTGATCAACGGTATTTTTAGTTTTTGGCAGGAATTCCAGGCAGAAAAGGCAACGGACGCACTTAAAAAGATCCTGCCCGCCTATTCCCGCGTGCTGAGAGATGGTGAACAAAAGAAGATTTTAGCCACGGACATTGTGCCCGGAGATGTCGTCTTCCTGGAGGAAGGCGAGAGCATCTCTGCAGATTCCCGACTGCTCAACAGCGCAGAATTGCGTGTTAACCAATCGACCCTTACGGGTGAATCCAGACCGGTCAACCGCTCTGCTGATCCGGTTAGCGGTGAAGGTCTGACAGAATCCGAAACACCCAACCTGGTTTTTGCCGGCACTTTTGTGGCTTCAGGCTCAGGCAAGGCAATTGTTTATGCCACCGGGATGAAGACCGCTTTTGGTCGCATCGCCCGTCTCACCCAGGAAGTAGAAGATGATCTCAGCCCTCTGCAAAAAGAAATGCAGAGTGTCACAAAAATTGTCACACTCATTGCTGTAAGCGTAGGTGTTACTTTCTTTATTGTTGCCAAATTGCTTACCGATATCAGTTGGATTGACGGCATGATCTTTGCGCTGGGCATGGTGGTAGCCTTTGTCCCTGAAGGCTTGGAACCCACAGTGACCCTGGCTTTGGCCATGGCTACCCAACGCATGGCAAAACGCAACGCCCTGATGAAAAAGCTCTCCGCTGTGGAGACACTTGGCTGCACTACCGTAATCTGTACAGATAAAACCGGCACACTCACGCAAAATGAAATGACTGTCCAAAAATTATGGGTGCCCAGCTTGAATTTTGGGACGCTAGAGGGTCGCGAGATCAGTTTTGGCGGTGTCGGTTATGAGCCGGTTGGCGCGGTTACTGAGAATAACCAACCGCTCGACATCCGCTCTGACCAGTCTGTCTCGCAAGTGCTGCTCACGCAGGCGAAATGCAACACCTCCCGTTTAAATCCTCCCACAATTGATGAGGAAGGCAAACCCACGCGCTGGAGCATTATTGGTGACCCAACCGAAGCGGCTCTGATCGTTGCCGCTCAAAAAGCTGGGTTCAGCAAAGCTGAAATTGACGGCCAGGTGATGGCAGAGCAACCCTTTGACTCACGTCGCAAACGCATGAGCATTGTCCATCTCACCAGGACGGTTGACGGTTTTGAACGAACTGTCTACACCAAAGGTGGCATTCGGGAGACACTGGATATCTGCAGCAATATTCTGATCGATGACCAGGTGCAGCCCCTCACCCAGGAGCAAATTATCCAAATAATGGCAGTCAACGATAGTTATGCCTCCAAAGGATTGCGTGTTTTGGCTGCTTCACAGCGTACTTTAAATACTGAGGAACAAGACTATTCTATTGATGCGCTCGAAAATGGGCAAACTTTCCTTGGAATGGTAGCCATGATGGACCCTCCCCGTCCGGATGTTTCCAAAGCCGTTGAAACCTGCCACCGTGCTGGCATCCGCATTATCATGATCACTGGTGATTATGGCTTAACTGCAGAAAGCATTGCCCGCAAAATCGGCATTGTCAGTTCGGACAAAGTCAGGGTGGTAACCGGTGTTGAGCTGGAAGGCATGAGTGAAGAGGATCTGAAACAAGTGGTGGTTGACGAGGTGATTTTCGCCAGGGTCGCTCCCGAGCACAAATTGCGGGTCGTTTCAGCCTTGCAGTCGCTCGGTCAGGTTGTTGCCGTGACTGGTGACGGAGTCAATGATGCCCCCGCCCTTAAAAAAGCCAATATTGGAGTCGCCATGGGCATCAGTGGCTCAGATGTTGCCAAAGAAGCTGCCGATATGATCCTGACCGATGACAACTTTGGCTCGATCGTCAACGCAGTCGAAGAAGGTCGCGCAGTTTACGAAAACATTAAACGCTTCACTTCGTATATCTTTACCAGTAATACCCCCGAAGCGATTCCGTTTATGCTCTTTGCCCTCACAGGAGGACGTATTCCGGTAGCATTGCCGGTGATGCACGTTTTGGCAGTCGACCTGGGAACCGATATGGTGCCTGCTCTTGGTCTGGGGGCTGAACCCCCGGAAGAAGGTGTCATGGATTTGCCGCCACGGAAATTGAGCGACCATCTGATCACCAAAGAATTGCTTACGCGCGCTTACCTGGTCTTGGGACCGGTACAGAGTGCAGTTACCATGTTGGCTTTTTATTTTTATTACTGGACCAATGGACACCCTGGTCAATGGCTGAACCTGCCTGATACAGGCGATCTTTACCTTGCTGCCACCGCTATGGCTCTTGGTGCTGTGGTTATGACTCAAATAGGTAATGTTTTCACCCAACGTGCCGGACATCGCTCAATTTTGAAGGTGCCCCTGTTCAGTAACAAATTGGTATGGATAGGCATCCTCACCGAGCTGCTGTTGGTATTCGGAATAACTTATCTGCCATTTCTTCAAAAATTTATCGGCACTTCTGCGTTTGACTTGAAGTATTGGTTGTTCTTGGCAATTTTCATCCCTGCCTTACCAATCACTGATGCCATTTACAAAGCCTTTAAGAGAAGAAGGCGTACAATTGTTACACAGACTCACTGAGAAAGGAGAGTCGCTATGAAAATACTCATTATTGGATGTGGTCGGGTAGGTTCTGGCCTTGCGAAACAACTCAGCTTACAGGGAATTGATGTCTCGGTGATCGATAACGATCCGGAAACCTTCAAATCCTTAGGTAAATCCTTTAAAGGGAACACTTATGTTGGCATGGGTTTCGATCAGAAAGTCCTGACTGCTGCCGGCATTGAACAAGCTGACGCACTCGCAGCTGTGACCACCTCAGACGAGGTTAACCTGATTGCAGCCCGCATGGCAAAAACAGTTTACAAGGTGCCAAGTGTGGCCGCCAGGGTTTACGAACCTCAAAAAGCTAAGATTTATCGTCGCTTAGGCATACAGACTATTTCCCCGGTAACTCTTGGCATTGAACGACTGGCAAGCATCCTGGTTTATTCCAACCTGAACGTTGAACGCAGGATCGGTACCGGCCAGGTCGTCATGGTAGATGTCGATGTTACCTATAAGCTGGTCAATAAGACCTTGGCAGATGTCAACATCCCAGGTGAGATCCAGGTGGTTGCCCTGACACGCAACGGCAAAACCAGTTTACTTAATGAAGCCACTGTTTTCCAGATTGGTGATCTATTACATCTTTTTGTCACCACTACATCCAAAGAAAAAGTCAGCAAACTGCTCCGCAGTTAGGAAGTTGGTTGAAATGAAAGTAATGATTGTCGGCGGTGGAAAGATCGGCACATACCTTGCCGAAAAATTGCTCAGAGAAAACCATGAAGTTCGCCTGATCGAACTCCGTGAAGAAGAACGGGACCATATTTTGCTGGACCTTCCCAAAGAGGTGCTCGTGATTGGGAACGGCACCGACCCGGACGTTCTGGAAGCAGCTGGGATCCGAAAAATGAACGTGGTCGCAGCGGTTACAGGAGATGACGAAACTAACCTGGTTGTAACAACACTTGCTCGCTTCGAATTCCTGGCTAACCGTACCATTGCCCGTGTGAACCACCCCAAAAACGCCTGGCTTTTTAACCAGGATATGGGTGTGGATGTGGCGATCAACCAGGCTGATTTGCTCTCTGCCCTGATATTGGAAGAAATGTCCATGGGCGACATGATGACCTTGCAGATGCTGCGCAAAGGAAAATACTTGCTGGTTGAAGAAAAAGTAGCCCCTAAATCTTTGGCATTGGGAAAGAAAGTCTCCGAGTTGCAGCTGCCAAAGCAATGTAACCTGGTTTCGGTCATTCGCAATGAAGAAATGATCACTCCACATGGTGACCTGGTCTTCGAGGTCGCTGATGAGGTGTTGGCGGTTGTGCATCAAACGGAGAAAAAAAACCTCGCAAGGTTGTTCAACGCAACGCCATAATTCATTTTTATTTTTTTGTCATCCCGATTGAAACGAAGGATCTTTGCCTTCCATTAAATGGATTCTTCACTTTGTTCAGGATGACAGCCAAAATGACACAAAAAGCCGGTCGCAAGACCGGCTTTCTTCTTTAAATCTTAAACCTTTCGGTTTAGTACATTCCGCCGCCCTGGGGCATGGCAGGAGCCGCGCCGGCAGGTTCCGGAATATCGGTGACCAGTGCTTCGGTGGTCAGGATCATGGCTGCGATGGAAGCAGCATTTTCGAGCGCGCCGCGGGTGACCTTGGCAGGATCGATCACACCCAACTCAACCATATCGCCGTATTCCTCAGTCAAAACGTTAAAGCCGATGTGTTTGTTGGAAGCTTCTGCCTGTTTCTGACGAACGGTTTCGACAACCACAGAGCCATCTTTGCCAGCGTTTTCAACAATTTTCTTCATCGGTTCGGTCAGAGCCTTGCGAACAATATTGACACCGATCTGGGCGTCTTCCTGTTCCAGCTTGAGGTCCTTGAGGGATTCCACAGCATTGACCAGGGCAACACCGCCGCCCGGGACGATGCCTTCTTCAACGGCTGCACGGGTGGCAGACAGTGCGTCTTCCACACGATGTTTCTTTTCTTTCAGTTCGG
>DOEX01000253.1 GCA_003532515.1 Anaerolineaceae bacterium
GCTTGGTAATCAGTTTTGCTAAAGAAGGATAGATCGATCGTAACTGCAAGCGACCGACCTCATTATCACCTTAATTTCCAATCTTAAACAGGAAGCGTGGTAGTCTGCCTTTCATGGATCCGTTACCCAAAGTAACGGCTGGAGACGAGCCCCAGCCCTACGAATAGAAAAAACCCAAAGGGCATTACTCGGTTGTCACTGCGAGCTCCCGTTGTTTGCATTACCGAGCCCAAGAATTATAAGAAGGGAGCATGGCAGTCTGCAGTAAAATCACCATTTTTACAACCAACCGCCAAAGAAAAGGCAGATCGCCACGNNGCCAGAGCGTCACTGCGAGCTCCCGTTCTTTGCAATACCTCGCACAAAAATTACACGAAGGGAGCGTGGCAGTCTGCCTTCCAAGGATCCGCTATCCAATGCAGCGGCTGGAGACGAGCCCCAGCCCTACGAGAAGACCTACCCCGAAGCGCTGGTACCTCTTTCTAACAAAGAAAGGTGAAAAATGATTCTACATCAGCAAGCTCCAAGTTTCAATGCCCCGAAGGGCTGGTACCCTTTTCTAACCTAGCTTTCGTAGCTTGGTTCATCCTGTTCCAGATCACTATTTCAATATCCTGAAGGTTTTAAGCAAACAGCTACTTCTGCAGTATTTTTTAGCGGTAACAACATTTGTCACTGGTTTAAGTTTAAGCTTGACCTTTGTTCAAAAGACTATAATGATAAAGAGGAATAATTAGGACACTTTGTTGCACTATAGGTGAGAAGGAAATCAATTGAGGTGTGGAGAAGCAATTTGGAGAAAACCATGGCTGAATCCACAGGATGATTCAAGATGATTGACAAGGAAAAATTAGAAAACATTAAGCAGAAAATGATAGATGTTAATGAAGCGCAATATGGCCATGAGATCCGTGAGAAATACGGCGAGGGGGTTGTGGCGGCAAGCAACACAAAACTGATGGGTTTGACAGCCCAGCAATATGAAAGAGTGCAGGAATTGTCCGAACAGATCAACGAGAAGTTGAAAATTGCCTGTGTGCAAGGCGACCCGTCCAGCGAACTTGCCCAGGAGGTTTGTGCTCTGCACAAAGAGTAGCTGGGTTATTTTTGGAGCCATTACTCTAAGGAGGCACATCTGGGTTTGGCACAGATGTATGTGAATGACTCACGCTTTAAAGAGTACTACGACAAGCTGGGCGTAGGTTGTGCCGATTTTCTGCGAGATGCGCTTGCAGTATTCTGCCAATAAAAGTATTGGTGAAGGTTCCTGTTTGCGGTTTGACCTCATCGATCTCACTGTGTTATCAATTTCCACCGATAGGTTAAACTTTTACTGGATAAAAGTAACGATGGAGGTTCGCCATGATCTTTGAGAAAGCAAGGAATTTTATCTACAAGAATGCCAGGCCGCTCGACTTTGCCCGGTGGAATTACTTGTTTGAAAATGGCAGTAAAGAAGATGTCCTTTCCACTTTAATGACCGACCAAAACGAGGATGGCGGCTTTGGTCATAGTCTTGAACCTGACTGCTGGAACCCCAATTCATCGCCAGTACAAACCTGGGTGGCGACGAGGATTATCAATGAGGTCAATCTTGAGGATAAAAGCCACCCGATCATTCAAGGCATCTTGAAATACCTGGGGTCCGGAGTCCACTATGACGGTCACACCTGGGCAAACAGCATTCCAACGAACGACGATTACCCCCATGCTCCCTGGTGGAGCTTTGACCCTGACTCTGATCCCACCTATAACCCAACGGCTAGCCTGGTCGGATTTATTTTGAAATTTGGTGATCAGAATAGTGAGCTCTTTGATATGGCTGCTGTTCTGGTAAGAGAAGCCTACGCGCATTTCAAACTGCACCACCCCCTGGAACAAATGCACACGGTTGCCTGCTTTGTGGAATTGTACGAGGATTTGAAAACAAGTTCCATCATTGATCTGATTGATATGGAAGAGTTCAAGAAGTTGCTTCATACCCAGATCCAACACGTCCTCACCCACGACACCTCCCGCTGGGCAGTGGATTACGTCTGCAAACCATCACTTTTTATCCAGACGAAAGACAGTGATTTCTATCTGGCAAATCTCTACACTTGCTACTACGAGTGTGAGTTCATTGCAAACACGCAAGAAGCGGATGGCACATGGGCAGTGACCTGGGCTTGGGCAGATTACCCCGAAGAATGGCACATCAGCAAAAACTGGTGGAAATCCGATCTGATCATCAGGAATCTGAAATATTTACAGGCGATGTGTGGCTGATCAGAGTTTGAGCAATAGCAACCTAATGGTGCGTGTGGGAGTACAATAATCTCATGGAAGAAGCACTGATTGCCCCCTGTGGAATGAACTGCAGTTTATGTGCCGCTTATCAATTCAAACAAAAAGACTTGAATAAGCAAGGCTTCCACCGCAGGTATTGCCCTGGCTGTATTCCCAGGGGCAAAAACTGCACCCACATGGCTGACGCATGCGAGTTGCTCGGAAATGGGCTGGTTCGGTTTTGTTTTGAGTGCGAAAACTATCCTTGCAAGAGGTTAATATCCTTGGATAAGCGCTACCGCACCAAATATCATATGAGCATGATTGAAAACCTCAATGCAATCAAAGAGAATGGTATGCAAGCGTTTTTGTTAAACCAGGAAGAAAAATGGCGCTGTCCAAAATGTGGCGGCACAATCTGTTGTCATAATGGGCTATGTTTCGATTGCGACCTCGAAACCTTCCTCCTGAACAAAAAATATCGTTGGAATGAAAAATAGGATTTTGAAGAGCGAAAGGAACAGACATATGCCAGAACTTAATGATGCCATTTCTGAATATACCAACCAATTGCAGATAGGTCAGATTCAAAAAGCCTATAAAGGCATCATGTCCTTCATGTCCGCGCTCAAAACAACTCTGGAGAGCAGACATCCGAATTATGCCGGCAGCGGACTCTATTTCGGCTATATGGATATGACCTATTTCGCCTTTACGCCGCTGGAATTGAAGCGCAGAAACCTCAAGATCGCGATCGTGTACCTGCACCAAGAAAACCGGTTCGAGCTTTGGTTGGGGGGCAGCAACCGAAAAGTGCAGTCAGAATACATTAATTATTTCAAGGGTAAAGATCTTGGCGGTTACATGCTTTCCCAGGTTAGCCCGGGTGTGGACTCAATTATCGAATTGATCGTCTGTGAGCAGCCAGATTTTGAAGATGCTGACAAACTGATGAAGATCATCGAAGAGAAGACCATCAGCTTTGCCGATCAAATTCTATCCCTTTTGCAAAATTGATACTGAAAAAACGTCACTCATTTTCATCCTGCTTTTTATAGCATTCATCTGCTCTGCTTGTTCCATCGCCATGGAATGGATAGCGCACTTTCTGTACATAGGTCTGTTACCTGAAAGGTACGTGCGAAGAGTATCATTTACTTGTCATCACGAGCTCCCGTTATTGGAAACGCTTTGCGACCCAATCTCAAGAAGGGGGCGTGCCAGTTTGCAGTTCCAAGGGCCGCTTCAACGTTGTTCAAGAAAAAATAAATGCAAAACGCCACATCGCTCCACTCCTCGCGATGACGAGTAATTTTTTCCAAGTTCACCTACCTTTGATACAATTAAACCATCCAGAGATTTAGGAGGCGGTTTGAAGAAGTCGCTGCTTGTAATTGGTGTTGCAGTAGGGGTTTTGCTGATCGTTGCCCTGACTGTGGGCGGAGAGAAACTCGTGCTGAAGGGGTTGGAGAGTGCCTGGGATACCGCAATCCAATCCGCGCTATTGCTGGTTGTATCCTTTATAGTCATCGGTCAGATCCAGGTGCTGCTCAGCAAAGAGAAACTCGACAAGTGGTTGGGAGAGTATAGCGGCATCAAGGGAATTGTGATCAGCGCAGTCGTGGGTGGACTTCTTCCTGGTGGACCCTACATTTATTACCCATTCATCCGCAGTTTTGCAGACAAGGGTTTGCCACTTTATG
The DNA here is from genome assembly GCA_003532515.1 of Anaerolineaceae bacterium. Taxonomy (GTDB): domain Bacteria; phylum Chloroflexota; class Anaerolineae; order Anaerolineales; family Anaerolineaceae; genus Mesolinea. Next base: position 3,972 of record DOEX01000253.1, read on the forward strand.
TTTTGATTGCCTTCCTTTTTGGAAAAAATATTTACGATTTTACACGCATCCCATTGGAGGTCAGTTTATTGGACCCCAAGATCACCCTGATTAGAATTCTAATAACACTTCCCATCCCAATCATCGCTGGATTACTCGCTCAACAGCTCTTCAAAAACATTTCCACGGATCGCTTGTTTCCGAGAGAGGAGGGATCAGGTGACCCTGACCATCTCCATTCTTAGCACAGTAGCCTTGGCTCTGTTCGTCTTGAACAAAAATGAGAATGGCAAGCAGATTGAAGGTCTGAAAATCGGAGCAAAGCAGTTTCTGCAAACCCTGCCACTCATCCTGGGGGCTTTCGCTCTGGCAGGAATGATCGAGGTATTGATTCCGAAGGAATTTGCACAGGAATGGCTTTCCGCGGAGGCAGGACTCAGGGGCATAATTTTAGGTACTGTCGGGGGAATGTTGCTGGCGATGGGGCCATATGCCGCTTTCCCAATCATTGCCTCTATCCTCGCTTCAGGGGCAGGTTTGGGAACAGTCGTGGCATTAACTACAAGTTGGTGTTTGCTGGGTCTCAGCAAAGCTCCCTTCGAAGCAAGCTTCTTTGGTCTCAAGTTCTATATTTACAAAACGGTTTTTAGCATCCCATTTTGCCTGGCAGCCGGTCTGATCGCTCACGCTATTGACCTGCTAATAAGCTAAAAAAAGGAGCATCAGATATCCTGACGCTCCTATTTTTCATTGAACTAGAATTAAATAAACCGTTCGCGAATTTCCGAGCTGACAAAATCGAGAATGGCTACGGTGATAGCAATGAACCAGATGGCAATGCCGGCAGAGCGGTAATCCAACAAGCGGATCCACTGGATCAACAAGTAACCGATACCTCCACCGCCCACCATACCGATCACGGTGGACATACGCACATTGATGTCCCAGCGATAGATGGTAAAGGAAACGAAGGGGGGTATGATCTGTGGGATAACCGCATACCAAACGGTCTGAAGCCAATTAGCACCGGTTGCCTGTATGGCTTCCACCGGTCCATGATCAATCGATTCAATAGCTTCCGAATACAGTTTACCCAAGGCAGCGATGGAGTGCACAGTCAGCGCAAGGATGCCTGCAAACGGTCCTAACCCCACCGCAATGATGGCAATGACCGCCCAAACCAGCGACTCGATCGATCGGATGATATTAAGGATCGTGCGAACCACCATGTATATTGTTTTAGTGAACCAGTTGGCTGACATCAGGTTGCGTGAGGCGATAAAACTAACCGGGATGGAAAGAATGACGCCAAAGATAGTGGACATCATCCCCAGAAAGATGGTTTCGATCATCTTTTCCACCGAGAGTTTCAGCTCTTCACTCAACACTGGTTCCCCTACCGCAGCGACCTGACGGGCTTCCACCTGCCAAATAGCGTATCCCTTGCCGCCTGTGGTTGGAATAACCCGGTACGGAATGACTACATCCAACTCAAAACTTCCGTTTTCATCAGTGACAACCTCGACATACTCACCGCCATAGCGATAGCGGAACTCGTTGCGCACCTGGTCCACCCACCAAATCTCAGTGTCATCATTGGGAGCAAAATTACCGCCAACCATCCTGAGTTTGGTGCCTTCTGCTCCTGCGATTTCAGAAAGATCGCCGCAGTCCGGCGTGACAATCACGTAAGGATCGCCTTCTTCCACCACCCGCTCCGGTACTTCCGCATTTTCATGACAGGGAATAACCACATCTGCGCTGCCGATCAATAACTCTTCAGGATAATGCAGGGCTTTTTCCCAGGGCCAAAGCACGCGCATTAGCAGTGGTAATGAATTTTTACCGTCTCTTACCAATACCGCCGGTCTGATTTCACCAATCTGCCATCCTAAAATGAAGAACGAAACCAACACAACCGCCCACAACAGGAAAGAGTTCGGCTTGGTTACGGCAGCAGTTTTATATGCGTCATAGGCGATCAAGAGGTAAAGCAAGACAAGAACAATCAGTATGATAAGCAGGATGGGTTGGAGCTGGATAGCCTTTTTGAACATGGCAGCAAAGCCGATTTCCCGCCTTGCCGCCTCATTGACGCGCCAGATCCATAAACCTGTCGCGGAAAGGAATACCATCAGCAACACCAACCCCTTACGAAACTGCCGCGCCAGCATGTGCCCCAAACCCGGTAGGATCAGGGAAATCAAACCCGCCAAGACAGGAGGAATTAGACTGTGTTTTTCTTCAACTGCTTGATCTTTTACGTTCACTCCGCCACCTCCTCCCCATCCGATACTGTTTCTTCTTCATCCGAAAGATCACCTGAGATGCCTCCCATGCGTTCGGCTTCTTCACCGTAGATGGTCTTGAATTCCGTGTCGGTCATGCGCATGATTTGTTTTTTGTTGCCCTGGTAGACTATACGACCTTCCCGTAAACCAATGACACTGGTGCTATAGCGCTGAACCAAGTCAAGATAGTGTAAGCTGCAGATGATTGTGATGCCGTCTTCTTTATTCAGACTCTCCAGATGCTGCAAGATCGAATGTGCCAAAACCGGATCCAGGCTGGCAACCGGTTCATCCGCCAGAATCAGTTCTGGTTCCTGCATCAACGCGCGGGCGATACCTACACGCTGCTGCTGTCCGCCGCTGAGTTCATCAGCGCGCTTGTTTGCCTGATCGGTAATACCCATTCGCCTCAAAGCGACTTCAGCACGTTTTTTATCNNGCCATCACATTAGTCAGAACACTCGAGCGTTTGACCAGGTTGAACTGCTGAAATACCATGCCGATTTTTCTGCGCATATTTCGCAGATCATCCCCTTTGAGAGAAGTTATGTCCACACCATCCCAGAGGATATGCCCTTCAGTCGGGTCGATAAGGCGGTTGATACAGCGCAGCAGAGTCGATTTTCCCGATCCGCTCAGCCCAATCACCACCAAAAATTCTCCATTCGGTACAGTAAAGCTTACGTCACGTAGAGCTACCGTTCCATCATCATAAATTTTTGTTAGATTACGAACTTCGAGCATATTCACTCACCCCAGAAATTAATACGGGGGACCTGTTGGTCCCCCGTTCTTTTAATATGTAACATGACCTGAAAATCTTAGAGATCTTCAGCAGTGACACCAGCTGCGTCTAATAACTGGCGGAAAGCATCATAGAAACTGTTGTCGTGTTTTTCCAGGCCGTCCCATTCATAGGCGGCGTCCATGGCAGC
>DOEX01000129.1 GCA_003532515.1 Anaerolineaceae bacterium
CTACCAGCTACCAGCTACCAGCTAATCTGTGATAATGTCTTTTGCCCAGGAGCGGTTGGCGAGATACCAGGAAACCAGGTTTTGCACGCCCTCTTGCAACCCGACCCGGGGTTCCCAGCCCAGCATGGCACGGGCTTTGCTGACATCGGCAACGTTGCTGAAGACATCCGCCGGATGGGCAGGCGCGTAAACACGATTAGCTTTTTTGCCGAGGAGCTGCTCAAACATCTCCACGACCGCATTGATGCTCATCACTTCGTGACCACCCAGGTTGAAGACCTCGTAGCCCACATTTTTTAGCGCCAGCAGGGTGCCGGCGGCAATATCATCCACATAGGTGAACCCGCGCGACTGCTCGCCGCTGCCATTGATGACCACAGGTCTACCCTCCGCGATCCACTGGCAAAAGCGGAACATGGACATATCGGGTCGACCAGCGGGACCATAGACGGTGAAGTAGCGCAGGATACTGATATCGATGCCGTAGAGGTGATGATAGGAATAGGCGAAGGCTTCAGCGCCCTTCTTGCTGGCGGCGTAGGGAGCCAGGGGACGATCGGTGGGGGCGAGCTCGGAATGCGGTGGGGTGCCGTCGGCTCCGTAGAGGCTGGAGGTGGAGGCAAGGATGAACTTGGGCACTTCCTGCCGGCGGGTGTATTCCAGCATGTTGAGCGTGCCGAGCGTGTTGGTGTAGAGGTAGCCCCAGGGGTCGGACATGCTTTGGCGCACGCCAGCCATGGCAGCCAGGTTGATGACAGCCTGGGCATGCGGAACGGCTTGCGAAAGCTGATCGATGATCGCCCGGTCGGTGATATCGGCTTTGAGGAAGGTGAAGGCGGGCTGCGGGAGCAGCTTTTCGAGGCGATGTTCCTTCATGCGCACGTCATAGGCAGCCGAAAGGTTATCGACGCCAAAGACCTGGTGCCCTTGCGCCAGAAGAGCATCAGCAACCTTGGAACCGATGAAACCAGCCGCGCCGGTGACGATATAGGCACTCATCAGAGCTTGATCACCTTCAGGTTGGCTTTGGGCACGTCTTTGGTGGCGTTGCGTGCGTCAAAGACCAGTTGAGCTTTATCGACCACCATTTGGTAATCGATCTTGGCGTGATTGGTGATGATGGCGACCAGATCGGCGTTCTCAACACTGGCGAGGAGGTCCTTTTCGGAGCTCATGAGAATGTTATCGAAGTCCAGTTCGGGCACGAAGGGGTCGTAGTAGGTAACGGTCGCACCCTTTTCGCGCAGGAGATGGATGATATCCAGGGCGGGGGATTCGCGCATATCGTTGATGTTGGGCTTGTAGGCGACACCGAGGATCAGCACCTTGCTGCCGTTTAGCGGCTTCTTGTAACGATTGAGGGCGTCCTGAATACGATTGACGACGTAGCGGGGCATGGCGGTGTTGATCTCAGAAGCCAGCTCAATGAAGCGCGCAGTGTAGTTGAGGGTTTTCATCTTCCAGGAGAGGTAAAGCGGGTCGATTGGGATGCAATGCCCGCCCAGACCCGGACCGGGGGTGAACTTCATGAAGCCAAAGGGTTTGGTGGCGGCAGCGTCGATCACTTCCCAGACATCCACGTCCAGGCGCTCGCACATTTGGGCAAGCTCGTTGACCATGGAGATGTTGATCATGCGGAAGGTGTTCTCGAGCAGTTTTGCCATTTCGGCCACTTCGGCGGTCGAGACGGTGACAACCGTTTCGATGGCTTGCTGGTACCAGGCTTTGGCAACTTCAGTGCAGGCAGGTGTTATGCCGCCCAGTACTTTGGGTGTGTTGACCGTGGTGTAATCTTTGCGACCGGGGTCAACGCGTTCGGGCGAGAACGCCAGGAAGAAATCTTCACCAACCTGGAGCTTATTAATAGCGGTTAGCTTGGGAAGAACGAACTCGCGGGTTGTGCCGGGGTAAGTGCTGGACTCGAGCACGATAATCATGCTGCGATGCAGGTAAGGAGCGATTTGCTCACTGGCGCTGGCGATGAAGGACATATCGGGGTCGCCGGTTTTGCGCAAGGGTGTGGGAACGCAGATGGAAACGGCATCGATTTCGGCCAGCACGGAATAATCGGTGGTGGCACGCAGCCGACCGGAGTCGATATGTTTGCGCAACTGGGCGTTGGTGATATCTGAGATGTAACTTTCACCACGGTTGATCATATCGACTTTTTCTTCGATGGGATCGATGCCGGTCACGTTGAAGCCAGCGTTGGCGAAGGTGATAGCCAGGGGTAACCCGACATAACCGAGACCGAGCACTGAGATGTTAGCACGTTTTTTCTGAATATCTTGAATTAGGTCTTCTTTTACCATTATTACCTCACAGAGGCTGCTTTTATTAAAACAGGCTAAGTTGTTCCGGCGGCTTCTGTTCTTCTGATTCGGGTGGGATTGTTTTCTTAATGTCTGTACTACTTACCTGGGCAATGACTGCGGGTGTGATTTCAGGGGTTGAGGGCAGGACGACAGGTTCTGGATCCTTCCGGGTGGGAGGCAGGACGGTTTTGGTGCTGATGAATTTCTTTAAGCGGGCAAAATCTTCGATGAGGGTCTGACGAAGGGCAGGTTGATGCAAAGCAGCGGCAGGATGGTACATTGTGACCACTTTCCGACCGTTGACATTATGGGTGCGCCCATGGATGGCGCTGATACGACCGTCGGTGACGAATTTTGCCATAGAGATACGACCGAGTGTGACAATCACTTCAGGGTCAAGCAGAGCGATCTGCTCATCCAGATAGCGTTGGCAGGCTTTGAGCTCTTCGGGCAGTGGATCGCGGTTGTTGGGGGGACGGCATTTGACCACATTGGTGATGTAGACTTGCTGTCGGTCCACACCGGCAGCCTGGAGCAGTTCGTCTAAAAATTGACCAGCCTGACCCACAAAAGGTTTGCCCAGGCGGTTTTCATGAAAACCGGGGGCTTCGCCGATGAACATAACGTCAACCTTGGAAGGACCTTCGCCCGGGACGGCATTCAACCGTTCTCTTGCCAGTTGGCAAAGTTGACATGTGCTGATTTCTTGACGAATTTCTTGTAATCTCTGTTCTGCAGGCATAGAAACACTCAGTAAGAATTTTACCGCAACCTATCTCTCTTAGAGGCAATTTGGTGGAAGGAAGTTCCTTAATTGGTCCTTATCCAAAGTTGGAAGGGTCAGCAAAAGTGCATCCTCCTGGTTATCCTGGTAATAATTTTTGCGAACGGCATCAACCTGGTAGCCGAAGCGCTCATAAAGCTTGATGGCGGGCAGGTTGCTCACCCGAACATCCAAAAGCGAGGTCTGAGCGCCACGATGAGCGGCGATGATGAGGGCATTGGCCAGGAGACCTGCCCCGATTCCTTTTTGGCGGTGGTCTGGGTGAACAGCGATGGTGGCAACGTGGGCTTCATCGACAACCAGCCAAACCACAATGGCACCCAGCACATTGCCAGAAAAGTCAACCGCAACCTGGCAGATGCTGTAAGTGGTGGTCAATTCGTATGCGAAGGTGTTTTTGGGCCAGGGTTCAGTGAAGCTGAGCTGATCCAGCAGGCTGACCATTGCTAAATCTTCCTGGCGCATGGGTCGGATCGTAAAGAGGTCGTCCATATTTTTGGGCTAATCTGGTACGTTGCTGAGGGTGTGCACGTAAATAGGTGAGAGGCTGACGATATCGTCAGCGTGTCCATCCTGCAACTTCTGCCAGGCAAGTTCTGCCAAAACCGAGGCTCTGCGAACGCAGAGAGAGGCTGGGGCGAGCTGAGAGGTCTTCCATTTGCGCCCCATTACCTGGCGATCTTCAGCGCCTATTTCGCCAACTACGTAAACGGGTGAGGTGATGCTGGCAGCGATGGTTTTGATATCATCGACCTGGGTTTCAGTTATTTGACCCCAGCTGGGTCTGCTATAACGGAAGCGCGCCCAGGCAAAGCGACCCCGCCCAACCTTGAGCATGGCAATCATGGGACGGCGCAAACCGGGCTGTGAGGCGACCAGGACTTCGAGGGAAGGCACACCGGCGATGGGGAGGTTCTGACCGAGTGCAAGACCTTTTGCCGCACTGAGACCAATACGAAGACCGGTGAATGAGCCTGGACCAAGAGCAACGCCAATCCCGGTCAACTGGGAGGGCTTGACCTGGCATTTTGCAAGCATGTCTGCAATGGCAGGGACTAATTCGATGGTGTGATAATTTTGACTGCGCCAGTTATGCTCTGCCAGGATTTGGACGCCGTCATAGAGCGCTAAGCCGATCCATTGGGTGGAAGTGTCGATTGCTACTAACATTTCAGGCTCCAAACAAAGCTTTCTGCAGCTTTTTAAGCAGTTGTTCGTATCGTTTGCCATTGGGGGTGAAAATGAGATGGCGTTGTTCGGGGTTGATCCAATTCATCTCAATCCACAGGTTCTCCTGGGGCAAACTGGTTTTCATTCGTTCAGCCCATTCCATTACCAAAACACCGTTGGTGAGAGCCTGGTCAATTTCCAGGATAGCACTGTCGAGGGGTTGGTCCGGGGTGAGGCGGTAGGCATCGGAGTGATAAAAGGTCATTCCGGTAGGGTGACGATATTCATTCATTATGACGTAGGTGGGGCTGGTAACCCGATCTGCTGAACCCCAACCCTGGACGATTCCGCGAACAAGGGTGGTTTTACCAGAGCCCAGGTCACCTTCCAGACAGACAACATCGCCGGTTTGTAAAAAATTACCTAACCGCACGCCAACCCGCTGGGTTTGCTCGGCACTGTGGCTGAAAAATTCGAAGGCATGAGGCTTGAGAATAGGCATGATTTCGTGTATTTATCCTGGTGTGATTATACCTTAAGGCATAACAAAATTGACCAGATTATGATTGCTCTTGGGCGGTTCGGACTTTTTTAAGCTTTCTTTGGAGCTTAAGCCACTCAGATTTTGAGTATCGGTAACCAGAGTGACTTTTTATAGTCCGGATTAAAAATCCCACCTGGAAGACTCGACCAGAGCAGAAGAAAATCTATATAAGATTCGGATTGGTATCTAAATACTTATATTGAGATATTTTCGTGAGGACTCACCATGCCCTCAAGGATAAATTCCAGTCCCATCGTGTGGGCGCACATACTATGTGCCTGGAAGTAATTACAAGTACAGCTCCACACCCCATCGTTGTAAGTAACGATATGGTCGTTATTTTCACCTTTAAATTTTGCTTCAAAATTGTTGAATTGGATGCGGTCGCGTTCTTCCGCATAGCGTTTAGCCTTCTCAATTTTACCGATTAATCCACTATCCATTGTGTAGAGGCTCCGTTTCTGGTGATATAAACAAAAACACGCGCCAAGAATAGTCCGGCGAGTGTCTTAGTTGAGAACTCCGTTTGAGCACAGGTGGTGCGTATCAAGCTAACTCCTGCATAGTAACTTTATTATAGGATGTTTTGGGGCTTGAGTCAAACAAAATTGGCAGATTCGAGAGAGTTGACTGTTGTTCTGGACTCTGATCGTGACGGCGGAGTGAGGTGGGTTTGGAGATGTCTATCTCACTAGTCAGTAACCCACCTCATTCCGCCCTACAAATCTTCTCAAGAGGGGCNNCCACCTCATTGCGCCCTACAAATTTCGGTCAAACGCCGTTCCTGGCTTGGACATCCCTACATTCAGAAGCGGGGTACTTCATTACCCCGGCATAATCAAGAGCACCATTTTCACCTCATCCACCACTTCGTGGTCC
>DOEX01000282.1:0-2215 GCA_003532515.1 Anaerolineaceae bacterium
GCTGAGGTATACAGACCCGAGTGGACATTGGATAGAAACTGCATTAGATATTGTATTTATCTTTTTTGATCTTCAACAAATCAGCCAAGAGGGGTGGACGCCAGTAAATACTCTTGCTCTTGTTGCTGATGTAACCTGCGCGATCATCCCATTTGGCACCGGAGGAGGCCCTGGAGTACGTTTAGCTTTTGCGGGTGCAAACGCAACAATTGATGTGACGCGGGCAGCCAGCGGAATATCTGATGCTGTTCGCATCGGGCAGGTAGTAGAGAAAGGTATCCAGTTTTTCGATGGCTTATACGTCGCTACAGTTAATCCGGAGAGTAATGGACCATTTACAAAAATCGGTTCATCCGGGAAGATTGGAGAAGAATATCTAAACAATAACTTTATCGGGCAATCTCAGGTCCCTTTTAAAACATCCAGTGGTGAAAAACGGGTAGTAGATTTATTTACTAATAAAGGGTTTGCGTTTGAATCAAAGGTCGGAAGAACCAATTTAACAGGCAGGGTATCTACCCAAGTTCTAAGAGATAGTAAATTGCTTGGCGAGAATGCATTCCAGGGCGTCGAGTGGTTCTTCTTCAAGAGTCCTGTCACGGGTAAGGTCGGGCCAAGCAGCCCATTGTTCAACTTTCTTCTTGACCACAATATTACTATTCATATTATAGAGTAAAGGAGTTGATCACATGTCTTATACCTACCCTCTCATTCTTTTTCCTACCACGTACTGGTTGAATAACTGCTCCCGTAAGGAGGCTAAGAAATGGTTTGAGTACTATTTGTCAGTGATCCCGGAACGATTACAGGTGTTACAAGAATATCTCAACGCAACCCCCGGATACGAGGATTGGAAATTGGGTTATGCAACTGAAACGGTCAGAGCGCTTGAAAGATGGATGATTGACCACGTGGAATTAAGAAACAAGACCCCCGAGGAAATAGAACAATACAGCACTTCAATCCCAGAGAGGTTCAAGGGACATGTACCGGTAGATGAAAAGCTCCTTACAGATAAAACAGAAAGTCTAGCGGTCGATATGAGCATGTATTTTGGAGAATACATGCGCCATGAGGATCCTAGGTTGCAATGGGTTTTACTTGAGAAAGGCAAAAGATCCGTCGATTACCAAAACCCGGTGATCATCGGTACCGGCCTTAGAGAACAGAATCCAAGATGGTTAATGAGGATTTTTGCATATAAGATCAGCGATCATTCGAATGAGCCAGATTTTTTGATTAACCTCAAGGATACATGGATGCCTGAGTTGTGGCGAGAAAGGTATATGACAAAAGAAGAAACGAATAAATGGATGGACGATGAAATGGAGAAATGGCGAGCGCAGACAAAGGGTAAGTGAGATTTGGTAGTATGGTTGTTGAACCACACAAGTTTGCCTGTTCTATTTAAGCAGCTAGTAGAGGATATCAATTGCACCTTAACATTTGAATAGGTGTCCCACACTGCAGGTCAGGTCCTGCTAGGAAAACTCTTCGCGTTACAGATATGGCCATGCTGAGCAGACTCAAGTCTTCGCCTACGACGCGCTTAACCGGCTGGTGGCTGCCCAAACCACCCCAGTGGGTGAGTGGCAATATACTCCTCAGGCTTACGCGTATGACCCCGCCACAGGCAACTTGATCTCCAATACGAAGGCAGGAACCTATACCTATACCGAGCCGGACCACCCGCACGCGGTCACGGCGGTCAGCGCGGTGAGCAGTTACACTTATGATGGCAACGGGAATCTAATTGCCAGGTCTGGGTTGATTACCACCAGCTATGGGTATGATGCTGAAAACCGCCTGATCAGCGTCACTGAGAACGGTCAGATCATGACAGAATATGGCTACGATGGGGACGGCAACCGGGTCATGAGCATTGATTACTCCGACCCAAACAAAGCCGCCCTGGAGTGTACTGTCTACATAGGCAATTACTACGAAGTGGCGTGGAAAGTGGACTGGAGAGGCGATACCATCCCGTCACCAACGGATTGCGAGAAGGGCATGTATTGCCTCTACTTACCGCTGGTGCAGCAGGGACCAATAGAACGCAATTATTACCATGCGGATGGGGTGCGCATTGCGGTCAGGGAGACACCCGGTCAGGTGAGCTGGCTGTATGGGGATCACCTGGGCAGCACGAGTGTCACCGCCAACGCCCAGGGGGTGATGACTTCGAGCGCACTGTATGAGCCCTGGGGCGAAACAC
>DOEX01000282.1:2287-5963 GCA_003532515.1 Anaerolineaceae bacterium
TATGTCAACAACAACCCGCTGAGGTATACTGATCCGAGCGGTCATTGTATCTTTGGGGTTGATACGGTGGTTTGTATTACAGTCGGGCTGATGATCGCCGGAGCCGTTACCGGTTATGGTATTCAGGTTTACGACAATATGCAGCAGGGCATGAGCTTTAGTGAGGCTCTAACGACCGATATCTCCTTTGACAAGATTTTATCCGGCGCGGTCATCGGCGGGGGCGTGGCTACCGTTGGAATTGCCATCGGCACAACCGTTGGAATAATGACGACGGCATCCACCGCCGCGACAGCCGCTTGTGCCGATGGGGATTGTACGAATGAAGCGCAAACAATCGTTAATACCACAAATAATGTTCTGCAAAATTCGCAAACCAACCGAACTACAGCCATACAAACATATTGGCCCCCTAATGACGGTTTTCTTGGTCAACCTTCTGTTCAAACCCTAAATTCAGGAACAGTCATAGAAAGAATTGGAGATGTTTTTGGTCGTTATGCAGCTCCACTCAACACATCTTTTTCGAAAAATCACTTCCACCATCTTACTACACACAACCTCTACATGTATATGAGGTAGTTAAACCTATCCAAAATGTGTTAGTAGGGAAAGTTGCTCCTTGGTTCGGAACTTATGGCGGCGGAATTCAATATTTTTTTGAGAATGATATCTATCATTATCTTTTTGAAGGAAGCATGCGATTGATACAATGAAAGGAAGATTTTAGATGAAAGCTCGAAGTGTTCATGATTCAAATACTTGGAATATTACTTTTGTTGAGGCCTCAATGAATCATTTTGTCGGAACTGCGACAAATGATAATGGGTTTTCCATGACAAAAGAAAACGGACCAAGTGTTTTAGACGTTCTCACTGATTTAACACGTGAGATTGTAACTTTTCACATTGCTTCGGTAACCGTAGCGATTACAAATAAACCTATTGAAAAAGAGGACGTGATTAGGTCTCGATCATCTCGGAACCAAATCACTATTCATATCAATCTCGATCTATCTACTCATGACTAAACTGTGGTGGACATTGTTTATACCAACTTTATGAATTTGGTTTGCAATACAGTCCGCTCTTATTACGACGGCCTGAACCGCCTGATCAGCGTGCTTGAGGATGGACAGGTCATGACCGAATACGGCTACGACGGCGCCGGTAACCGGGTGTGGAAAAAAGAATATCAGGGATGGGCTGCGGGGGAGCCTGCCACAACCCTCTATATCGGCAGCATATTTGAAATGCAGTGGTCGGGGGGAATGCTGCCTCAGCAGACTCCTCCCCCCGATTGTGTCAATACCTACTGCACCTATCTGCCGCTTGTGCATCAAGCTCCTAAAACCCTGAGCTATTACTACGCTGAGGGGTACGTATTGCCATGAATGACTCTTCCCACGGCATTACCTACCTGTATGGGGATCACCTGGGCAGCACGCATGTGACGGCGGACAAGGAAGGAGCCATGACCAGCCAGGCGCTTTACCAGCCCTGGGGCGAAACACGCTACCAGACTGGCGCCAGCCCGACCGACTATGGCTACACCGGGCAGATGCAGGAAGGCGACCTGTATTATTATGGAGCCCGCTGGTATGACCCCTTGCTTGGAAGATTCATCCAGCCGGATACGATCGTGCCGAGTGCTCAAGGCACACAAGCCTTTGACCGCTATGCCTATGTGAACAACAATCCGCTGAAATACACTGATCCAAGCGGGCATTGGGTTGAAACTGCATTAGATATTGCATTTATCTTTTTTGATCTTCAACAAATCAGTCAAGAGGGGTGGACGCCAGTAAATACTCTTGCTCTTGTTGCTGATGTAACCTGCGCGATCATCCCATTTGGCACCGGAGGAGGCCCTGGAGTACGTTTAGCTTTTGCAGGTGCAGATGCATCAGTGGGTATTACCAGAGCGGCAATCCAAGTGCCTGAAGCGATTCGTTTCGGGCAAACAATCGAGAAAGGCCTTCAATTTTTTGCTGATCAGGAATTTGCAACACAAAACCCAACAAACGAACCAAACTCAACATCTTCCCAGATTGGATCAACAGGACAAATTGGACAAGACTATTTAGATAGTCACTATATTGGGGCTTCTCAACCTAAAAAATACTTTAAAATCCCTGGTAAAGGGGGAAGGTTCCCTGATTTTTTCACAGATGCCGGGAAAGCAATAGAAGCAAAGGTTGGTTCTACTTCACAAACAAGCAGAGTCTCTGCTCAAGTAATGAAAGATGCCTACTTGTTTGAAAATGGATTTTACAAGAGCGTCGAATGGCAATTCTTCAGAAGCCCCGTTACTGGTAGAATTGGTCCTACTCAACCACTCATTGATTTCTTAGATCTTAATAAGATACCCTGGAGATTTATTGAGTAAAGGGAAGGTAGCACAATTATGCAATATGAATATCCTCCGATCCTGTTCCCGAACCAATCCTGGTTGAATCAATATTCCAGTCAGGATGCGAAGAAATGGTTTGAATACTACATTTCGAAGATACCTGAGCGATTACAGGTGTTGCATGAACATATCAATGCAACTCCTGGCTATGAAACATGGAAACTCGGATTCGAATCCAGCACGGTCAACGCTATTGAACAATGGTTTATCGAACATGTAGAGATGAGAGACAAAACCAAAGAGGAAATTGAACGGGATAGGGATAGAATACCAGATAAGCTCAAGAATGCAGTACCAGTTGAGACAACAACCCTTTCAAACAAAACATATAGCCTGATTGTGGATTTGAGCATGTATTATGGAGAGTATCTGAGACATGAAGACCCCAGATTAAAATGGGTTCTTCGCAAAAAAGGGAAACGAGAATTTTTTTATCAAAATCCAGTGATTGTTGGCACCGGCCTTCTTGCTCTGGATCCAAGACATATCATGACAGTTATCGCATTCAAAATAAGTGATAATGAGTATAAGGCAGGTGGACTCATTGAGCTCAAAGATAGATGGATACGCAATCTGTGGTTAGAAAAAAATCAACCACTAGAGGGTCTTGAGAAGAGATTGAAATGAAGGGAATAGGTCAGGCATAAGGCATTGATATAAGCATACTTGGAGTAAGGCACGGTGAAGCCAGCCGACGATCATTCAAGGGAAAACGGGATATGCCGGGATCACGCTAGATACGAACTGGAATGTGACAAGCAGCGCTTATGAAGCGCTTGGTTGGTTAATCCAGAATGGCACTCCTGCAGCGGTCTGGGCGTTGTAAGTCATCAACAGAGGGGGGCGCAGTTTGCAGAGCCAGCATTCAGAGTAGAGGTTGGGTGAGGGCTAAATGGCTGGTAATTTTAGGTTGGCGATGTGCAAGGAGATCTGGTGGTCAATTGTTGTTCGCAGTGAGGACACCTGCGCGAACGGAGATCAGTATGGATGATGCGGACATGGGTAGCTGGAGCTATGCGTATGATGCGCTGGGAAACCTGGTCAGCCAAAAAGATGCCAAGGGGCAGCAAACCTGCCTGTATTATGACATGTTCAACCGGCTGGTTGGCAAGAGCTATGGCACCTGTAATGGCATTACGCCGGTGCAATACCGCTATTATGATGAAGGCACTGATCAGAATGGCTACCGTACCGGCATGACCGACCCAAGCGGCAGCACCAGTTGGTCCTATGATCTGCGCGGGCGGTTGGGCTCCATCCAAAC
>DOEX01000108.1 GCA_003532515.1 Anaerolineaceae bacterium
CCGTTTTTAAAGTTCTGTACGAGCGTACCGGTGCTGTCTTTGATCAGATTAATTCCACGGGAAACGTTGCTCTGCCGCTCAATGTAGCCCATTTCCTCCAATTGGTTGAGGTAATAGTTGACTACTGAGGTCGAAGTGATTTGGGTTTGTGCCCCAATCTCGCGAATGGAAGGAGGATAGCCCTTTTCTTCCTGCCAGTCACGAATGCATGACAAAATATTCTTGTGTCGCTGGCTTAGTCCTTTATTTTTTCGTGCCATAGTAACCGCTTTCTCCAAGTTTGCATGTTCTATAGTGCAATAATATCAGAACAAATGTTCAGTGTCAAGACATTGATAGAAAATAAAGATGTCTACGCTCAACAGGCGGAATTTGGCATCAAACTGCCAGTAGGGTTGGGGGTAAATACTAGGTATAAGAATTGCAACGTGTTTTCTGGAAGGTTAATATGAAACATAAAATACTTTTGACTACGATTGTTACAACATTGCTCCTCACCCTGATCCCAATGGATCGGGTGGTCGCACAAAATATCCCAACGACGATAGGAGCGGAGCTGGACCCAACCGAAATTGATTTCGGTCTGGTTAGCGAGTCTGAATTGTGGCTCAAATCGGGTTCTGAGCTTTATTACACCCAAGATGCTGGTGAACAATGGAGGAAGATCACTCCGCAGACAAACCTTTTTGAGCCTTATCTGCTAACCTCTTTTACCACATCGAACCTGGGTTTTGTCCTCTTTCTGACTCAGACAGAAACAACCGTTGATCTTGAAATCCATAAAACCTCTTCACAAGGCAACACCTGGTCGCTAGTGACCGGAAATTTAGAGGAGAAGATAAACCAGAAATTCAGCCAACCTTTTGGTGAAATCCAAATGCAGTGGTTGGATGAAGAAAACGCCATGGTGTTAGTGAAGGAATTTACCAGCAGCAACTTTAGCCTGGGGACTCTCTTCGTCAGCAATGATGGCGGTGGGCACTGGTCGGCGAGAGAGGTGCCAGTTGCTGAGAATTTCGTTTTTCTCGACCAGCAGATAGGTTTTATGCTCAACCCGGCTGACTCCCAGTCGCTCTATCGCAGTCTGGATGGCGGTAAGAGCTGGACCTTGCTCGAACTGAGTATGCCCCAAAGCCTGGATTCCAACCTATTTGAATCCGATTTGCCGATTAAATTAAAAAATCAACAGGTATATTTACCTATAAAAATAACAGAAAGCGAGGCTGAGGATGTAGATTTTTTGGTCAAGATTGAACCAAAAGCAACACCAAAGTCGATGATTTCAACAGAAACCCCGGATATCATACCCATCCTGCCCCCATCAAAACAAAAACAGCCCTCAAATACAATTGACCGGCAAATCAGCGTAACCCAAACGCTGGATGCCCAGGATTTGTGGATTGGGTTGACGGGTGGGGACTGCCATAGCCTGCCGACAGAGGAGGGTGGGGTTGAGATTACTTGTGAAACCAGCTGGCAGATGCTGAGAAGCCAAAGTGGTGGGTTAGGCTGGGAAAACATCAAACTGCCAGGCGAGTTAAGGGAAGTCACGAAAAACTATACCTTAAACACTCGAACGCCTCAGGTGAACCCGAAAGATGTGCAACCGCAGGCTGATGCTTGGGTACGAACCTTCATCGGACACGCTTTTGATAAGTGCGAAATTCCGACATTGAGTCAATTGCAGAGGTGGTTTACCAGCAGTCCTTACAAAGCGGTTAACCTCTACATTGGTGGCATCTCGCGATATTGCAGCAACGCAGCACTTTCAGCCACTTATTTACGTGCAATGAATCTTCAGGGTTGGCAATTCATTCCAACCTGGGTCGGTCCTCAGGCACCGTGCACAAGTTATAAGAACAAATTTCCCTATGATGTCAACCTTGCTTACCAGGCAGGCGTTGATAACGCGAACCAAGCACGTACTAAGCTTATGTCACTTGGTTTGAGCAACCCAGATGGTACCGGCAGCATCATCTACCTGGATTTGGAGCATTTCGCTTACTCGAGCACTTGTTCAGCGGCGGCACGAGCTTATGTCAATGGCTGGACTACACGTCTTTCTCAGTTGGGGATTTACTCCGGTCTCTATTCAACCTCCAGCGGTATCAACGATAATCGCTACTTTGATATAAGCAAACCCCCTTCCGCGGTGTGGATCGCGGAATGGTATCAAACTCCTGGTTTCCGACCGGATGAGACCGTCTGGGGTTTGCGCTATCTTCCGGACTATTATTGGGTTTATCACCAGAGAATCTTGCAATATTCTGGCGGTCACACAGAGACATGGGGTGGAGTTGCAATGGATGTAGATTGCAATGTAGCTGATGGGAAGACTGCAGTGCCCTATGGTTCACTTTCACATCCGTATCGGCGCTTTTTCCCATTCATTTCTAAACATTGAGACAACTCTCAACCAAGCCAATGATCCGCCCCGTTAGGGGCGGTATCGTTTATAATCCCTTTCCGGACGGCAGGCTAAAGCATAATAGAGGAAAGATGTTAGTTATGGGAAAGATCAAGAATTTTTTGAACCAGCTGGATTTTAGCTGGCGATCCCTGAAAGATTATGGATTGATCATTCTGGGTGGGTTCATCCAGGCTCTGGCTTTGCGTACTTTCCTTGTTCCAGCCCAGTTGGTAGGCGGCGGCATCAGTGGTATCGCCCAAATACTCCACTATCTTTGGAACTTGCCGATCGGTATGGTCACTTTACTGGGCAATATCCCCCTTTTTATTATCGGTTGGCGTTATTTAGGTGGACCTCGCTTTGCGGTTCGTACCATACTTGCCGTGCTCTCATACACTATTCTCGTTGATGTCCTTGTTGAACTAACAGGCACTGATCCCATAACAGATGACATTCTGCTGAATTCGCTCTATGGCGGCATCATGCTGGGCATTGGGCTCGGTTTGGTTTATCTTGGGCGTGGTACGAGCGGCGGGACGGATATTCTTGGTCGCCTCCTCAATCAACGACTAGGCATGTCAATTTCGCTGGCTTACATGATCACCGATTCTTTTGCGGTGCTCCTTGCGGGCTTCTTCTTTGGATGGGATAAAGCTCTTTACGGCTTGATCATGATTTACCTCAGCGGTGTGGCTGCGGATATGATCTCCCAGGGCACAAACGTCATTCGTGAAGCCATGATCATTACCGACGAAACCGAAAAAGTGGTCAAAGCTATTACTGAAGAACTCGGTCGAGGCACCACCATCATTCAAGCGAAAGGTGGGTACACCCAAAAGGACCGCCCGATTGTCTTTTGCGTGGTTACGGCCGCTGAAGTGATCCGACTCAAGACTATCGTGCATGATGCTGACCCGGATGCATTCATGGTAGTTGGGCATGCCAACGAAGCACTTGGCGAGGGTTTTAAGCCGTTAAGTGGTCACACATAAAGATCCCCCAAATCATAAAGAGGTGCAATGATGGCTAACTTGATTGCGATGATGGCAGATATCACCACGCTGGATGTTGATTCGATTGTAAACGCTGCCAATTCCTCCTTATTGGGGGGTGGAGGCGTGGATGGGGCAATACACAAAGTTGCTGGTCACCAGCTTCTGGAAGCTTGCAGGAGACTGGGCGGATGTGAGACGGGTGAGGCAAAGATCACACCTGGTTTTAACCTGTCGGCACGCTATGTGATCCACACTGTTGGTCCGGTCTGGAATGGCGGTCAGCATGGGGAGGCTGAGCTGTTGGCGAATTGTTATCGCAATAGCTTGCAGTTGGCAGAGGAAAATAGCGTGAAATCGATCGCATTTCCTTCGATCAGCACAGGGATCTACGGTTACCCAATCGAAGAGGCGGCTAAAGTTGCCATAGAGACAGTCAAGTCAATGGAACCCGACCTGAAGAGCGTTGAAGAGGTAATTTTCTGCTGCTTCTCGCGCAGGGCACTTGACGTCTACCAGGCTCTTTTATAAACAGTTTTTAGGGGTTTGTTCCGGTGTTTTAATTTGTAAAGTTGATTCAACTCTACCAGGTAGGCGCAGCAATGCCTCCTACTCGATAGGATTGATGGGATGACCGAGTTTAAGTGCCATTTTCTCCAGTAAGGCATCATCAACGGATTGACCGCAGAATGTTTCCAGGAAGACAGAAAGCATCATGTTGCAGTCAGCAGCTTCATGGGCAATGTTCTCTTTGCGAATTCGGTCGTTGTTCCGTATCCATCCAGGTTTGCGCGAAACAATCTCGTCAGCTTCAAGACCTAATTTTGCGAAATTTATCAGCAGTTCTTGCTCTTCCTGGGTCAATTCTGCTGGTTGGATGGCCAGGTATGCTTCAGCTAACTCTCCGACTTCAGAGAGGTAGAAGAGCAGTGCGCTTTTATGATCAGGCCAACTCAAACCGCGTTGTCTATAATATTCCTGGATGATTTCTGTTTTCATATTTTTTCCTCTCGGAAATTGTACCTGAAGTGTTCACAAAAATTTCGTTTTGACGAGACCGAAGCACGATTGCGTCATGATAAGATTGTTGAATAGCAAGAACAATCAGCGAGGTAAGTACGACTGAAGTCCCAATTCAATGGTTGGCTAATGCGCACGCCCTGGAAAACCTCAAATCCAAACTGGCGGCAGAGCTTTTTCCACCTGGTTTGCCCCAAAAGGTGCGCAAACTCCACAGCGAGATCCCAGGTTACCGTATGAGCTCACTCAAGAGCCTGCCAAACCTGGCGAAGCGCATCGGTTTGGGAGGTATATGGGTCAAAGATGAGTCAGCCCGGCTCTCACTCAACTCATTCAAGGTGCTGCGTGGTGCATATGCTATTTATCGGAAGTTATTGGAACGAGGTGGTTACCAGGAAGGCGAACTCACCCTCCAGGATTTGCTGCAATTGGATGGAGAGCACCGTGAGAAATTAGGTCACCCGGTCTTTGCCACCGCGACGGATGGCAATCACGGTACTGGCGTTGCCTGGGCTGCGAATAAAATGGGCTTTCCAGCCATTATCTACGTTCATTCGCTCACAACGAAGGACCGTATCCGTGGCATTGAACGGCAGGGCGG
>DOEX01000127.1 GCA_003532515.1 Anaerolineaceae bacterium
GATGCAGCCTCAGCCCAACACCATCAATATTTACGATGCCCCACCAGGAGCATCTTGTTCGGTGGTTGAGACCCTGCGGGGGGTAGACTTTGCTCTGCTGGTCACTGAACCGACCCCCTTTGGATTGCATGACCTGAAGCAGATGCTCGGGATTTTGAGCGACATGAATATTCCCTCCGGGGTTGTCATCAATCGTGATGGCATCGGCGATAATTCACTGGAAGAGACGTTGCGGAAGAGCAACATTCCCGTTTTGCTGCGTGTTCCTTTTGACCGGGCATTGGCTGAAAACCTGGCAGCTGGCCGCACTTTGATCGAAGTTTATCCCGATTATCAGGATATTCTGAGAAAGGTTTATCAGCGGATTACTGAAATAATAGGGGGAAAAATAAAATGAATGCGCAAAATAATCGGGCAAAACAGTTGATCATTTTGAGCGGCAAGGGCGGCACCGGAAAAACCAGTATCAGTGCTGCCTTCGCACACTTAAGCGCTGAAGGAGTAAATTTCTCTCCCAAGGTATTTGTGGACGCGGATGTGGACGCAGCCAATTTGAGCCTCGTTCTGGAACCGGAGCACCTGGACCCAAAAGAGTTTTGGGGTGGTTCCCTGGCGGAGATTAACCCTGAAAAATGCATCAATTGCGGAGCATGCTCCCCAGTCTGCCGGTATGATGCTATCTTCCCGGACCCAAAAAATGACCAGGTGCAGTGGATCGACCCGATTGCCTGTGATGGTTGCGGAGCATGTGTGTATGCCTGTCCGGAGGGCGCAATCAGGATGGTCAGGCAGCAGGCGGGTAACTGGTTTCAGTCCAACACTTCTTTTGGCATGCTGTTTCATGCTGAACTCTTCCCGGGTAGGGAAAATTCCGGCAAGCTGGTGACTTTGATCAAACAGCAGGCGCGCTTGTATGCTGAAGATATTCAATCGCAGTGCGTGATTATCGATGGTCCGCCTGGCATCGGCTGCCCGGTCATTTCTGCTTGCGCCGGCACAGATTTGGGCTTGATCGTGACCGAACCCAGCCTGATGGGTCTGCACGATCTAAAACGCGTACTGGGAACCTTGCGTCATTTCCACGTACCGGCGGTCGTTTGTGTCAACAAGGCTGATATTTATCCGGAAGGAACCAGGGCGATCCGGGAATTTGCGGAAGCCGAAGGCATTGACCTGATCGGTGAAATTCCATATGATGAAAGCATCCCCAGGTCAATGATTGCAGGCAAGCCGGTCACTGTATTGTTCCCGGATTCACCTGCAGCCAAGGCTATTCAAGAGGTATGGCGCAAAACAATCGACTTGCTTCAACTCCAGGAGGATTAACCATGGATCAAGCAGCTATTGAGAAAGCTGTTATCGAAAAATTGGCGAAAGTGCTCGACCCGGAAACCGGTGTTGATGTGGTTCGCATGAAGTTGGTGATGGATCTTGCGATTGATGGGAATGGAAAAGCGACCTACATCTTTCGACCCTCCTCACCTCTGTGCCCAATTGCGGTTCCACTCGCGATGTTGATCATCCAGGCAATCAAAGAAGTAGAAGGCATTAGCGGGCAAAACATAACCGTTGTCGATTATGTAGAAGCGGAAAAACTAAATGAGATTCTTAGCTCAGTTTTAGATGAATAATGTCATTGTTGAGGTTTGCCCTGTAGCGGATGGAGTGCCTGATGGTTGATGAGTTTTCATAATACATCAAACAGGAAGTTTTTTAGGCTGAGGGTGTCCAGAAAGTGACAGTAGTTATTATCAACATAAGAAATCTTAACCTGTAAGATTGGAACAGGAATTCGGAGGAACAATGGAAGAGAAAACAAAGATAGGAATCATAATCTGTGACCGATATCGCACTTGCGCAGGCGGAAAATGCCTGAGATCGATGCGAAACAGGGAAGGCGCCTTCAGTATTTATGCTGACTCTGATGTTGAATTGGTTGGTTACACTACCTGCAATGGATGTCCGGGCGGCAACATCGAATATGCCGGAGATGAAATGGTGAAGAACGGCGCACAGGTAATCCACCTGGCGACTGGTCTGCTGGTGGGATACCCGCCCTGCCCTTATATTGACACCTTCAAAGATTTCCTGGAGAAAAAATATGGGGTAAAAGTGGTTTTGGGCACCCATCCAATTCCACAAAAATACTTGGACATGCACACACAACTTGGGACATGGATGGATCCGGCTTGGAGCCCGCGCCTTTCTGCAACGCTTGAGGATGAAGCTGTAAGGAACGCCTACAACTAGGAGGTATATAATGATCGCGTTCGGACCTGTACCCTCCCGTAGATTGGGTTACAGCCTTGGGATCAACCATATTCCTGCAAAGTACTGCACTTATTCCTGCGTATATTGCCAGGTTGGCAGAACAACCCACATGCCCCTTGAGCGTCAAGAATTCTATGCGGTCGATCAGATACTTACTGAAGTTGGGCAAAAAGTCACTGAAGTGGCAGAGGCAGGAAAAAAGATCGATTACCTAACGCTCGTTCCGGATGGTGAACCCACCCTGGATATAAATTTGGGCAAAGTCATCGGCGGGCTAAAACAATTCGGAATACCTGTTGCGGTGATTTCAAATGCCTCGCTTATCGATCGGCTTGATGTTCAGGAAGAGCTTATGCAGGCAGATTGGGTTTCCTTGAAAGTGGATTCGGTGGATGAGAGCGTGTGGAGAAGGATAAACCGACCTCATCGCCGCTTATCTCTGCCCCGTATCCTCGAAGGCATGTTCGCATTCAAACAAAAGTATTCTGGTAAGCTGGTCACAGAATCAATGTTGGTAGCCGGTTTGAATGACAACGAAAAAATCACGCGGCAGTTATGTGACTTTTTGCTTAAACTGCAGCCGTCCATTTCTTACCTGTCCATCCCCACGCGTCCGCCGGCTGAAGTGGAGGTCAGGCCGCCTTCACCCGAGGCACTCCAGGAGATCATTGAGATTTGTGCTGAAAAGGTGCCTTTTGTGGATTTACTGTTTGAATCGGAAGTGGGTGACTTCGTTTCTACAGGCAATCTTGTTGAAGATATCCTGAGCATCACCGCAGTTCACCCCTTGCGTGAAGAACCCTTGCGGGCAATGGTTTCAATGGCTGGAGGTACTTGGCAGGTTGTTGAAGATTTGTTGGCTGATGGGAGTGTCTTATCTATCTTATACCGCAATGAAAGGTATTTCTTCCGTCGTTTTGGGAAATTGGGTGGCAAGGCATCAACTGGAACTAGCTGACAAGGTTGGCTTGGGGGAACTATAGAGAAATTTACTTTGGAAAGTTGCATCCTTGAAGATGGCATGCCTGGTTGGGCTGCTCTGATGGGGTGTGAGCAAGGGGGTTGTGTTTGTGTGTGTAAGGTTAAATTGAGGGGGATAGGCGTGGATTTTAGCTCAACCCCAGAGTTTGGGCTGGTCCAACACCAGCGAAGTCGGCTGGTGAATAAGAAACATTTTAGGGATTAGGTTATAGAGCACACCATTTGTCCCTTTCGCTGAAAAATGCAAAGGAATATCATCGTACGGGCAGGTCTCAGACCTGCCAATCTTTCTGGTGACCAAAAATAGGACATGCTAAAGTGAATGTTGCAATTCAGGTCCATTGACAAGATTGGTTTTGGTCTCCAGCAAAAAGAAGCATGGGATTTGCCACTCCTATGATCGCTATTCTTTAGCAAAAATGGCAAGCAGTTGTAGTCAAAGGTCGAGATTGTGTTGGTTTGCGGGCAGGGCATGTTCCTTGTATTTCAAATGATCCCGATCTTGCTGGAAACAAGACTCAGTTTACAAAAAATTGCGAATTTCATCGCCAAAAAGACCAACCCGGGTATTTAAGATTTCCAGGAATTCCTTAACCTGATAGAAATTGGTTATCGCTTAATTATCGGCAGAAATATTTTACTTCCTCCAGGTAGCGGAGGCGTAGGGTTTGCGCCGACCACTGTTAAGCCAGCATCAATATTTGTGATGCTTGTTGTATTGCTGGAAAGAGTAAAAATGTCAGTATATCCCTGGTGAGCGCCTGACGGGTTGGCATCGCTATCCTTGTCATCATTTGCACCCTGGTCTTTGGGAGAGAAGCTCGACCCTGAAGGGGGCAAAAAGAAAATTCGATAGTCACCCTGGTATGGGGCTGTTAATTGGTATAAACCACTTGCACCGGTTGTGTACTGATTGATCATCTGTGTTTTTGTGGAATTCCAAAGTTGAACATTAACACCTGAAATCCCATTCTCACCGGTGTCCTGAATCCCATTTTGGTTAAGATCATGCCATACAAAGTTACCCAGGTTGATTGGATTCGGAGGAGGAGTGGGAGTAGCTGTACCGAAAACTATGATCCCAACATCGTATGTGAAATCACTTACAGTGTTGATTGGTATCGTGAAAATGTCTGAAAAACCGATGTAAGTTCCGGAGGGATGAATATCACTGTCTTTGGTAATATCGTTTCCCTGGTGTTTTGGAGAAAAACTGTCAAATGCTCCAGGTAAAATTGCACGGATGCGATAATCACCTGGACCAGGTGCAGTGACCTGATAAAAACCGGCTGGTCCGGTAGTGTATTCATTAATCATTAGCGTTCTTGAGGCATTCCAAAGCTGTACAGTCACACCTCCAAGACCAGGCTCACCATCCTGGATGCCATCCATGTCTAGATCGTCCCATACAAAATTGCCTATTGAGACCGGCACAGGTGTGAGGGTGGGCTGTAAAGTGATGATCGGGAAGGTCGGAAATATTTGAGAATTGACAGGCGCTGCTGGTTGAAACCACCAGGATGCAAGAACTGTGACGACAAACAACAGGACTAGCAAACGAAAAGGTGTCTTATTTCTCATATTAGCCTCCGGTCTATGGTGAACCGATAGTTATTTGTTTATTTTTATTGATTGCTCCTCATTCTACAAATAAATGTATAATATATATATATAAAATAACAACTAAAACAACAATCTGCTTTTACGTTACAGAAAATTACGAATTTCATCGCCAAAAAGACTGAACAGGCGTCCAGGTTTCAATCAAATTCCTCAATTTTGGGCATCGTAGAGGGCTTCGATGGCAAATTTTACAGTGGAGAAGGTTTTCCCCTGGGCGGTAACCCAGTCTTTGATGATCAGGTTTAAATCTGGCAACTTTTGCCCGACTGCTTTTTCAAGATCTTCGACGCTGATACCCCAATCGAGTAATTCCTGGAAGGTAGTCTGCCCGGTCATTTTGCCCGGTTCGCGGGTATGGTCCGGCGTTCCCGATGCGGCTGGCGTTTTAGAGCCGCGCTCCGGACTGGGCGTGACCTCTGCAATAGGTGTTGCAGTACCCTCGGACAGGGGCGTCGCCGAAGGTGCGGAGATGTTGACCTGCGGCTGGGAGACCAGTTCCAGCGAGTGTGCATCGAGATAGCTAATCCAGTCCGACGAAAGGTCAGCTTTTTCCTTGAGGAGTTCTACCGCAGGGGAGAGCAGCCAGGCGTCTTCGCTGGTGATCTCGTAGGGTAGTCCGTGGTAGAGGGCGGTGAAGAGGCGCACCGAGGATGTACCGATTTCGGCTTCAAGTCCGGCGTAAAACGTTTCCAGCTCTTTGAGGGCAAAATCGGAGGGATTGGGGTCCGGGAGGTTGAAAGCGATCTGAAGGTCCTCAATGGGGATCTCGAACAGCTCGCTAACTTCACCAAAGGTGTAGGATCCACGGATGTCTGAGGGGTCGTACTGACCGGCGGATTCACCATCTTTGAATCTAGCCGGGACCTTGTTGGTCTCGGTTGCCCAGGCACCCAGGGCTATTGAAAGCCCAATACCTCCGACGAGTAAGAAAACCACAATCAAGGTCATGCTGCGGGTGGTTATTTTCATCTTTTGTCTCCAATGCTAAAAGAGAGGGTGTCGGGCACCGGGCAGGCGGCTTCAGATGTACATTCCATGCAGGAGATGCATTGGTGGTCCTTCACCACGATCAGCTGGCTGACAGGGATATTCATGGGGCAGGCGCGGTCGCACATTTTGCAATCGATGCAAGTTTCAGGGTTGCGGCGCAGTTTGGCTGCCCGGATGGGATTTAAGAGACCCTGGATAGCACCGCAAGGACAAGCATACTTGCACAACGGTCGCTCGATGAAGAGTGAGGACAAGATAGTAATGGCAAGCACAACCAACCCACCGATAGCAACTTCACTGCTCCAGAAATTGAATAGAGCGAAGTATGGGCCCACATTGGCGAACACCAGGGTAAGAGAGCGGGCGGTCATAAAGATCACCCAGGCAGCTACAAGGTAACGCAGATAGCGCAGGGGCTTATCCCAACTGGCAGGAATGAATTGATTATATTTACGCTTGAAGATTTTGCTCCCCAATTTCCCCAGCCACTCCTGGAAAGTGCCAAGCGGGCATACCCAACCGCAGAAGATCGGTCCGGCAAGTAATGCCATCAGGAAGCCGATACTCATCAAAACCAGGGAGGACTCGTGCACTTTTTTCACAAGTGTACCCGAGGTGAAAAATTGGTAAAGCGTGACCACGCCGCCAAATGGGCAGAGGGCATGCAGGGAGGCTGAAGAGAGGAAAGCCAGACCGCTACCGGACTCAGCGAGAGTGCGGTTGATTGAAATAAGGGCAATCAGGATAAAGAAAAAAAGCTGGACCTAGGGGCGGTAGCGGTTTCGGGTAGAGCGGCGGAGTTTTGGGGTTGCGGTGTTTTCGGTCATAGGCTTCCTTACCATTGATTAATGAAAGCCCCTGCAGAGCAAGGGCTTTCTGTTTATTATAAACTGAAGTTAATTGGCGCAGGCTTCGAATGCCGGCAAGTGGTTGTTGAGGGAAGCAGCCTGCAAGCGGGTATAGACGCGGATGAGGGCAGGGTTGCTGGTTTTTGCCAACAGCTCATCGTAAAGCGCCGCATCGGCGATTTCCAGGTCAACGCCCATCTGGCAAGCTTCGGCGAGGTTCGTGTAGGTGAATTCGAAGACCTCACCGGTGTTTTCTGGCACTTCCACACCATAGCGTTCAGCCACGCGAATAAGAGCAGAGCTGTGCTGCTGCTCAGCGCGGACAATCCGTGTGAAGGGCACCTGGGAGCCTAAGGTATCCAGGACTGCCTGGTAGGTGTTCATAGCCATATATTCTTCGAGAATGGCTTCCTGGAGGTCAGATGCTTCCTCTTCAGTCAGGGAGGTTGGCACGGCGGTGAAAGGGGTAACGCCATTGCTGGTTCCACCCTGACGGGTGTTTCCGGGACCGCGACGGGCGGAATCAAAGGCAGCCTGGGTAGGTTGGGTGAAGAAACTGGCGCCGACGAAAGCGACCAACAGAGCCAAGATTATTATTTTACTTATGTTAGTTTTCATTTTTTTATTCTCCTGTATTCAATGAAGGGGATTCTAAAGGAGAGTTATTTAGAGAATCTTTAGAAAGAAGGAAGATTGGGTGAATCTTTTCTTCGCTGGTGGTTGGGCTGTTCTTGTTGATTGGAAGCAGGCTGATTTGTGTGGAACATTCCAAAGCGTAAACGGATGGAAGGATAAGGGCGAGAAGTGGATACATCTGCGGTGATGAGCAAAGTCAAGAAAAATATCGATGGATAGGGTCAATTTGCTTGTCGAATCGATTTGCAGCCTCTCACTCGAGTACTATACTTGTGCGCATTCCATAACCAAGAGGTCAGCATGCCCACACCCAACTTTACAATCCGAGATGAAACTCCCTCTGACTACACCGCCATCAGTGAACTCACCCTTGAAGCTTTTCGTCCGTTAAACTTTCCTGAGTTGACTGAACATTTTGTGATCGAAGCCTTGCGGGCAGCGGGAGCTCTAACCATCTCACTGGTGGCTGAAATTGACGGTCGTGTGATCGGGCACATCGCCTTTTCGCCCATAACGATTCCTGATGACACTCCGGGTTGGTACGGGCTGGGGCCCGTCTCGGTCTTGCCGGAATACCAGCGCCAGGGCATTGGCAAAACTCTGATCGCTGAGGGCTTGGCGCGCCTCCAGGCGCTGGGTGCCCGCGGCTGCTGCCTGGTGGGTCATCCTGAGTATTATGGTAAAGTCGGTTTCATCCATCCGGATGGACTTTCGCACGAGGGTGTCCCCCCAGAGGTTTTCTTTGCGATTTCGTTCGACGGAGCCTATCCCCAGGGAGTGATCAGCTTCCATGATGGCTTCCAAGCCAAGTCCAGCCCAGTCTCCTCTGGTCATACCGATCTTGTATAGTTGGTACCTCGGGCGGAAAGCGATGTAGGCAAAGCGTTGTTGGCAATGACCGTTATTGCTACTACGCTACAACCCGAACTGATTCGTCCTGTCAGGGTTTTTTCACACAGGAGCGAGAAAAAAGCGCCATTTTGTGTTTTTTTCTTCCCATAATTTGGCTGGTGATAAAATGAAAATGAACTTTCTAATCTAAGTTTTAAAAATCTTATCCAACCGATTTCCAATAACCAGTCTTACAATTCCGGGAGGCTTCAATGAATACAAAAATCAATCTAAGCTTTGCAGGCGTCTTGAATTTCGCCCGTTTTGCACAAAGGATATTGATTGTTTTAGTACTATTGGTTGTAACATGTGCTGCTGCCAATGTTAATGTTGAAGCCCAGACAGTGAGTGAAACCGCCGCACAACAAAACGCACCCGGAAGCGAAACGATGCTTGACCCCGTCCCTGGAGGACCAGGATTTATTATGGTCAGCGTTTTTGCTTTCAAACCATATTACAATCAACCAAATTCACAAGCTTATTCAGTTACAGTCCTCTACAACCCAAGCACAACTGAAACGACCGACTCTGTGGCTGCCATAACTCTGCCTCATGGAGCAACCATCACGAAATTGACCCTATACTTTGAAGACAAATCCGAGTACGATGCCACTTTATATCTTGCCAGGGCGGGTGGACAAGGTTCAAGTGAAACACTAACATCTTTTGCTACCACTGGCTCGCAATCAGGATTTCGATCTCTATCCAATCCAGGCACTATTTCATACCCAATTGTGGATAATCAAAATTATAGTTACCTTGTGGGGATATTTATTCCCAAAAATGTTTTAAGAGATATCGGAATTTCAAACGTGCGGATTGATTACGAATACTCAGTCTACACGCCTGCGATCATGAGATAGCCTGACTTTCTGACCGGGCTGATCTTGTGCAGCAGACTCACTTGATACTGCGTGAGAGGCTTCTCATCAAGAGGATATTGGTGCGAACCTGCTGAAATGAAAAACATAGGAATTGATTAAAAAAAGACTGACCCTGATGGATCAGCCTTTTTTGATGTTGGTTTAGTGTTAACTAAAGCGGTTTTACATCCTGAGCCTGAGGACCTTTTGGACCTGCAGTTACGGTGAATTCCACTTGCTGGTTTTCCTGCAAGCTTTTATAACCTTCGGTAGTGATGGCGCTGAAATGTACAAAGACATCCTTCTCACCTGAATTGGGAGTGATGAAACCAAAACCCTTTTCACTATTGAACCATTTGACGGTTCCAACCTGACGTTCTGACATAATTATTGATCCTTTCTGAATCGAAAAACAAATTGATTTTTACTGGGGGTTTACATCCGGATGACAAGCACTTTGAAGAGCAAACTACCAATTTCTAATGTAGAAATATAACATATCTTCCATGAATAGTAAATATCAATTTAGGTGGAATTTTGCGTGGGGTAGAAGTATAAAAAATCCTTTGATCATGCTCTACTCCCGCCGGTCGACTGACCACGCGAGGAGTTTGTTGTCTGGCTCTCATTCATCTGTTCTGAGTTTTGAATAATTCATTAAGAATATAATTTCAACTGGAGAAGATCATCTAGATATCTTCTCCAGTTTTGTTTATTAATTTTGAGATTTTGCCGAACTGGTTTATCTCAGAATCGAAGGCAAGAAAAGCCTGAAACCAGAAAAATCTGCTTCGTAAGCACCCATGTCACAAACTGCCAGTCCATCTCCGTCGCCATCGACAGGACGGGGATAACCGCGTTGGTCAATCACCGCACAGGTGGTCGGATCGCCAGTGTCTATTGCTGAACTTTCCGCGCCAAGGGCATGGGTCTGGGTGAAACCGCCATTGCTTGCCAGTGGCTGTAATTTTGGATCAGCAGAGCTGTTACCGGTACCAGGATATCCTCCCTGGATGATACTGTAACTAATCGTTGTGGTACTTCCAGCTCCATTTGTTAACTGGTTTGTCGTATTTGCCCAGAAAATGGTATTGATCAGCGTTGGATTGCTATATTTACTCATAATCCCTCCGCCAAAACTTGTTGCCGAGTTTCCATAGAACGTGACGTTTATTAAAAGAGGGCTGCTGAAGGAGTTATACATACCTCCTCCAAACGAGCTTACATTTTCGGAAAAGGTCACATTTATAAAATCGGAATGACTCTCATCGTTATATACTCCTCCGCCTGATGATGCTGAGTTTCCCCAAAAAGTGATTTTCGATAGCTCAGGGTTACTGAAATTGTTAAATATTCCTCCGCCAGAACCAGCTGAGTTTCCTTCAAAGGAAATATCTGTTAGCACAGCATTGCTGTAGTTATTAAACATCCCGCCACCACTGTTATAGCCTTCGTTTCGAGTAAAGGTCACATTATTAAGGTGAGGTTCGCTATAATCGCTATACATTCCTCCACCATAATTAACGGCTCTGTTCTCAAAAAAAGTAACGTTGCTCAGCAAGGGAGTGCTACCGTTGGATATATGCAAGCCGCCGCCATTGTTGTGAGCCCCATTTGCAGAGAAGGTAACATTTGTCAGCCAGAGAATACTATTATCTTGGCTATACATCCCACCGCCATCTGTGGCAAAGTTATTCTGGAAGGTTACGTTAGTCAGCGCGGGTGAACTATATTCGTTATACATACCGCCGCCGTCTCGTTCTGCGGTGTTCCCAGAAAATGTGACGTTAGTTAGCGTAGGGTAGGAGAAAAAAGTGTTGAATAACCCA
>DOEX01000249.1 GCA_003532515.1 Anaerolineaceae bacterium
TGAGGAACGAAGGATCTTTCTTTTCAACAGGGCGAGGCAGGCCTTCGCCCCTACTACTTCCCTGATCCCTGCCCCATCTTCTTTTTGATCCGGCGGTTCAGCAACACCAACCAGCCAATATACGCCCCCAAAAGACCAAAGATCACCGCGTATCCTGCCACAAAATAATTAAAGGTATCAGCCATTAATCACCTCACCAAATTCTTCTTCTTGTTCCAGGGCTTCCTGCTCTTCCAACCACTGCTGGTTCAACCGCAAGCGGCTTCTCACGATCAGGAACACCGCAAACAGCACTGAAAAAGCAAAAATGCTAAAGCCCATGGTCTGGTACATCGCCGGCGTCATCGCCATCTCGCCCGTACCAGCACTGCCAAAGATGGTCGGGTGGATGGTGCGCAGCAAGCGTGCCGAAAAGAAGGTCAGAGGCACAGTCGCAAAACCGATGATCAGGTAAATTGAGCCAAATCGCGCCTTCTTTGCCGGATCGTCAATGCCTCTGCGCAGCAAGAAGTAGGCAATATAGGTAAACGCCATGATCGTCATCGTTGTCAGGCGCGGATCCCAGGTCCACCAGGTGTTCCACACCGGACGCGCCCAGATCATGCCGGTAAAATTGGCGATCGCTGTAAAAAGCAGCCCAATTTCGACCGAAGATGCCGCTACAGCATCCAGGGTCAGGTTAGGTTTGCGTAAATACAGCACAGCGCACACCGCCGCCACTAAAAATCCGAGCATGCCCAGCCAGGCTGCCGCCACGTGGAAGTAGAAGACCTTCTGCACTAAGCCCATGTTTTGTTCCACCGGCGCATAAAACAACACCAGCCCGAAGGCGAGCAAGATCAGCACGCCCGAAAATATTGCCAAAAAAGAGATTTTTTTATTCCAAGATAACATAGTCAAACACCATTAGTGAAATTGTAGTCATAATAATACCGTATACCAGCAGGACTGTCAGCCAGACCTGGTAGCTCGCCAATGCCGCCCCGCTCATAATGCCCATGCCAGCCTTGACCACTGCCATATTGACCGGCATCAAAATCGGGAAGAGCAGCACCGGCAATAGCAGGTCGCGCATGCGTGTTTGGGCGGTCATGCTTGCCAAAAGCGTACCTGCCGCGCTGAACGACCACGCCCCTAAAATGAGAGTTAGCAGCAAACCAGGGACAAACAGGTTTTGGTTATAGAGAAGGCTGTAGACTGGAAGAACGATCACGATCAGCACCAGCATCATCAAGAAATTGCTGATTTGCTTGGCTAACCAGATGCTGCCCAGCCCAGGCACTGCCATCACCAGGGCATCAAAACTACCCTGCTCCTGCTCGGCAACGAAAGAGCGGTTCAAACCGAGCGTGCCTGAGAAGGTGATCACCACCCATAATATACCAGGTGCAAGTTCTGCCCTTTGGCGTGGGTCCAGCTCCATGGCGTAGTTGAAAATGAAAATGCTCAGAATGGCAAAGGCCAGCATGGCTGTCAGCATATCCTTGCTGCGCCATTCCTGCAGCAAGTCTTTCCATATCAGGGTTTTGAGGGTGCTCAGCCAGTTTTTCATTCCTCTGTCACCCCCCTACCCCCACTCCCGCAAGCGGGACGCAAGCAGTCTGAAGAGGGGGTGGTAATCGAACCGATCGTGCCGGTCTCCTGAGTGCGAAGCCTCCCTGTGGGACCGAGCACGGGCTTTGACCGTGAGGTCTCCCCTGCATCGGACTGTTCCTCAAAAGCAGGGGTGCTAACATCGTACAGCAGCGGCTCAATTTCGCTCCAGCCTCTGCCATCCACCCACACCACCTCACTCAAAACGCCGCGGCTCAGGCGCACGAAGCCATCTGTTACTGCCAGGGCTGCCTGTGGATCATGGCTGGTCATCAAAACCATGGCTCCCCCCCGCTTCAAATCAGCCAGCATGCGCATCAACAAGGCGCTGCCGTCCTTATCCAGCCCCGTGAAGGGTTCGTCCAAAATCACAACGTCTGGATTGGAAAGCAAAGCCCTCGCGATGGTTAAACGCTGCTGCATGCCGCGGCTGAATGAGCGCACCTGCTTGTCGCCCGCCCGGGCCAACCCGGCTTCTGCCAGGCGGTCGCGCAATTCTTTTTCGGACAAATCGTGTTGGTACAGCTTCGAAAAAAAGCGCAGATTCTCAAGCCCGCTCAGGTTCTGGTAAAGGAAGGTCTTGTGCGCCACCAGCGCGCATTTTCGGCGCCATTCTGGGCTCTTTAGAGACAATTCAATGTCATCTACCAACAGCTTGCCCTTGTCTGGGCTCAAAAGTCCGCTGACGATCCGCAAAAGAGTGGTTTTGCCGGCACCATTATTGCCCAGCAAGCACAGCAACTGCCCGCTTTCCAGCTGCAGGTCACAATTCTTCAGCACCGCCAGGCGACCGTAAGACTTGCTGATGCCCTGCAGCTCAATCTGCATCAGATTGCTCGTCTTCTTTCCGAACTGCCTGCTCTAACACGATCGGTGAACTCAAGCTAAAAGCCGCCCCCAGGCAAAGGAACAACGAACCGATCCACATGAAGTTGACCAGCGGGTTGATGGTTGCCTGGATGGAAACATAGCCCATCATCGCGTCGTAATCGAGCATGATCGTGTAAAAATCGCCGGCAAGCGTACTGCGTTTGCCCGGAATGCTGACATACTGGCTGCGGCTCTCGTAGACATCCTGACCAGGTGTCAGGCGAGCCACGATCTCATCACCGCGCCACAAATCGATCTGGGCGCGTACGCTCAGATACTCGGGGCTCTCATAATTCTCCGTGAGCTCCACGAACTCCACCCCAAATTCACCCAACGGCATCTTGTCGCCAGGCACCAGCGTGCCCTGGATGCTTTGGGAAAGTCCCTCCACACCCACGATGCCAAGCATGATCAGCAAAATACCGGAGTGAACCAGGAAAGCACCATAACGCGAGCGCATTTTCCAAAAAGTACCCAGCGGTTTTTCGACCTTGCGCAGGTCACGCACGGTTGTGGCGATCAAAACCGCCAAACCCAGCGCCACGATGAAAATCGAAAGCACTGCCACCCAGGATTTGCTCAGCCACAGCCAGGCTGCCACAGCTGCCAAAGTTGCCACAACCAGTGGGATCAGGGCACGTTCACCCAGCTTTTTCAAGCTGGCGACAGACCAACCCACCAGCGGACAAACCGCCATCAACAGTGCCAACAGCACCAAAAGTGGTGTGACCGCCCGGTCATAAAAGCCCCGGTCGAGGGTGATTTCAACGCCGCTAAAAGCACGCGACGCCAGCGGGTAGAGCAGTCCCCACAAACACACCAGCGCAATTGCCATAAGTATTACAAGGGTATACAGAAACAAAGAATCCCGCGAGAACCACGATTGGAATTCCCAGCCGCTATCCATTTTTTGCCAGCGCCAAACTACCAACGCCACGGAAAGCGCCAGGAAGACCAGCAAGAACACCACTAATGGGATCGAGATGGAGCTTTCTCCGAAAGCATGCACCGAACTGATCAAGCCAGCCCGGGTCATCAGGATGCTGAAGATGATCAACAAATAGCTGCTCAAGATCAGGATCACGTTAATTCTTTTGAAAATGTCTTTCTTTTGCTGCAAGAACATGCTGTGCAGCAAGCCAGTGCTGACCAGCCATGGAATCAGAGAAGAAGTTTCCACCGGGTCCCATGCCCAGTATCCGCCCCACCCCAGCACATCATACGACCACCAGCTGCCCAAAGCGATGCCGGCAGTTAGGAAAATCCAGGCGACCAAAAGCCAGGGGCGTAAAGCTGCTATCAGGTCATCGCCGTCGCCCTTGACCACCAGGTGCGAAAGTGTCTCCGCAAAAGGCAGCAGGAAAGCGCCAAAACCAATGTAGAGCAACGGTGGATGAATGATCATGCCCCAATGGCGCAGAAGCGGATTGAGCCCCCTGCCAATCAGCCCTGAATAGACCGTTGCACCTGCTGCCGGTGAAAAAAGACTTTCAGCTAGGCTTCTATCCGTCAATTGCCAGACCCGGCTAAAGGGGTTTTCAAGAAACATCGAGATGCCGCTGAAGAAAATCAGGTTGACCAGCGCGAACAGGTAGCCCCAGTTATCCCGCAGGATATGCCGCCGGTTCAACGCGATCACCAGGCACAGGTTTATGATCCAGCTCCAGAAAAAGAGCGAGCCCGCCTGCCCACCCCACAGCGCGGTCAGCCTCAGGTAAGTCGGCAGTGCCGGATTGATCACGCCCACCACGTAGGCGTTGCTGTAATCCTGGTTCACTTGCATGAAAAGCAGTGCCAGCACACTCAGCGTGTGCAGACCGAACCCCAGATTGGTCAGAAAACGAACGGTTGTTGAAATCTCGTGTTGTTTGTGTGAGAGCTGCCAGATTGTTAGCACCAGGCAGACGAGCATCAGAAGCCCCGCAAGGGCAAAACCACCTAATCCAAGATAAAACATCATTTAGTCCTCAACCTGGTCGGGCAGAATGGATTCGTATTTCGAAGGGCATTTCATCAGTAGTTCTGTTGCCTGGAAGACCCCTTCCGCGTCCAGCGAGCCGGTCACGATCGCCTGGGCTTCGTCCTTCAGCAGGTCGGGTTTGACGCCGGTGTAATGGATGGTCATGCGGGCAGCGTTCGGGTTTGCTACTGCCTCTGCCAGGACCTTGGCCATACCGCCCATTTCAGCGATCAGGCGGTGATCGCCAGGAATTTGGGCAACTACGAAACTCAGGTCCAGTGTTGCTGGGTCATACTGAATGCTTTCGCCAACCACTGCCCCGGACATGCGTAATTTTTGCCCTTCCAGTTCACTTTTTTGGCTGATCAGCTCGTCCACAGTCATAAAGTATTGTGTATTTGAGCGGGTCGCAGAGATCAGAAGATAGCCGAGCGCAGCCACAATCACAATTGCACCGATAATCAGCTTGTAGTTAGGTTTTTTCTTCATAGGTTGGTAACCTTTATTATTTCTTTCGTATTCTTTAATATACTTTAAAAACAAACCTATATTTTATCCTATTAGCCAAAATCCGTCGCCTTTTGTTGATGAAAATATCCTGACCGANNCGGCTGGAGTCGAGCCCCAGCCGTACGGAGGGGTCATGATGCCGGGAGCAGATTGCAGCTTATTACCCCCTCTTAAGAGGGGGTCGGTGAAACCGGGGGGGTGAAAGAAATCTTACGCAGACCGAATTGAGAATTTCAACCTGGTCGTTAAAGGGCAGCATAGAAGCAGTGACGAGACCCCACCTTCCACCCACCCGTCAATTCGCCCGATAAGTGGTAATATAAAATCATGAAACGCTCGCTAGAACCCGGTCTTTTGCGCCTGTTTCGCTTCTTCTCCCTCATCGGGCTGGTATACTTTTCCGCCCTTTGGGTCTACGATGACATCAGCGTTCCCCGAACCGCACTGATTGCCTTCCAATTCGTCTACTACGTGATTGTTCACGGTCTGCTTTTCCTGTCTCTCTCCTTTTCCTGGCTGCAAAATAAACTCAAAGAAAAGTACTTTCCCCTGATTTTGATATTTTATACACTCGCCATGGTGGGCGGAAGCTGGCTCTATTTACTCGAACCCAGCCG
This sequence comes from Anaerolineaceae bacterium, assembly GCA_003532515.1. Classification (GTDB taxonomy): domain Bacteria; phylum Chloroflexota; class Anaerolineae; order Anaerolineales; family Anaerolineaceae; genus Mesolinea. The sequence goes on from DOEX01000249.1 coordinate 5,551, forward strand.
CGGGATCACACACTTCATCTCGCAGTCATTTTTCCTGGTTCCAATCCTGATCGTACCGGTGGTCTTCATCGCCTGGCAATACGACTTTCGTGCTGTCGTGCTCTACACAATGGCGACCAACTTCTCTGATTTCATCATCTCCTTTTTAATTATCGGGCACATCACCCTGGAAAGTCTGCCCCCCTTGACCCTGACCATTGTGCGAGCCTTCGCTTTTGCCCTGGTTGGTTTCGTGGTCAACCAGCTCAACGAAAAACAACGTGAGCAAAAGCAAAAACTGGTTTTGGCAAACCTGCAATTGGGTCAATATGCTTATACCCTCGAAAGCCTGACAGTCAGCCGAGAGCGTAACCGCCTCGCCCGCGAACTGCATGACACCCTCGCCCACACCCTCAGCGGCATCTCCGTCAATCTCGAAGCTCTCAAAACCATGATTCCGGAAGGGCAAACTGAAGTCGAAGCCATGCTGGATGATTCGCTTTCTTCTGCCCGACGCGGGCTGGATGGTACGCGCCGTGCCTTGAACAATCTGCGTGCCCAACCTCTGGAGGACCTCGGTCTGGAGCTCGCCCTGCAAGCCCTGGTAGAAAGTGTTGCCGAACGGCAAGCAATGTTGGTTGAAATCCGCATTTCCAATCTTGTGCAGATCTTGCCGCCCAATGTTGAGCAAGCTTTCTATCGTATCGGACAAGAAGCAATCGAAAACACCTCCATCCATTCAAATGCCAGGAAATTATTCTTCAGCCTTCAGGAGGAAGACGGCGTCGTAAGTATGGAAATCCGCGATGACGGGGTTGGCTTTGAACCGCAAATTGAATCGGATAAGGGGCACTATGGTCTCCAGGGAATGAAAGAGCGCGCTACCTCTATCGGAGCAGACCTTGTGGTGCTCAGTCAGCCCAATGAAGGCACAACCATTAGGTTAAGCTGGGAGCGTTTTCTATGATTAAAGTACTCATCGCCGATGACCAGGAAATCGTTTGTGAAGGTTTGAAGCGCATTTTGCAGACCGACCCGGAAATTAAGGTGATCGGCACAGCGAATGACGGTCAGCAAGCACTCGATTTGATTGAGCAAAGTGTACCCGATGTGGTCTTGATGGACCTGCAAATGCCGCGAATGAATGGCGTTCAGGCGATCCGCCACCTCAAAGTCAGCCATCCCAACTTACCTGTGCTGGTTTTGACCACCTATATGGACGATAAATGGCTCTTTGATGCCATTCGCAGCGGCGCTTCCGGATACCTGATGAAAGACCGCCCCCGACAGGAATTGCTGGATGCCATCCACGGCACCATAGACGGGCAGGCCTACATTGATCCGAGCGTTGCCGGCAAAATCTTGAGTAATGTGGCTTCCTCGCCCACCAGCCAGTCTCCAGAACGCTCTTACAACCTGACCGACCGGGAACAGGATATTCTGAATTTGCTCGCTCAAGGACTTTCGAATGCCGAGATTTCGGGTCGTCTTTACCTGTCTGAAGGCACCGTTCGCAACTACACCAGCACCCTTTTTGCCAAATTAGGTGTCTCTGACCGTACCCAGGCTGTCATCCTCGCCATCCGGCAGGGTCTCGTCACCAACGATCAACCATAGCCCGTAAAACAGAAGTAGGTCAGGTTGCTTTTTCCAACCTGACGTCAAGAGCGTTGGCACATGGTAAACCAATCCCTGTTGGTGAAGATTACCTGACTGAGCCATAAACTTCTGCAGACCCAAGCTTAATCTTTTCTTTTCGCCTTATTCAAAATTGATGTAGATACCGTGTTGAATGTCAAGAGGAAAGGGCAATTTTCCTCCCATAAACAGGGTCAAACGGCTTGCCGGACTTAAGTACACCATACATCTGAACCACAAGCTTGCGCATGGCTGCGATTTTTACTTCCATCTTTGCGTGTCCCTTGGCAAACATTCTTGCACTCAATTCTATGATGATTGGATTTTTCCTGAGCGCC
>DOEX01000266.1:0-4463 GCA_003532515.1 Anaerolineaceae bacterium
CGAGAACGAATTCACCCTCACCTCCTCTTACTGATCCCTCAAGTGTATTAGAGATCACCACAAGCATACAAGGGCGAGATTGGAGGTGCCGGATATCAAAAATCACCGAGGATGTGTTGCACCTCCATTCCGCCGCCAAACAAGTGACACACGCGAGAAACGGCGGATTGGGGGCAGAATGCGAACGCGTGGTAAAAGGTTTGTGGTGCCCCCAATCTCGCCCTACGGGAGGTTTGAGTTCTTTTGGTAAAATTTGTTTATGCCAAATTATCGACGGAATTACGTTCCCGGTGGGACCTATTTCTTTACCATCGTCACAGACCATAGAAGAAAAATATTTGACACGCCAAAAAAGCTCGACCTTTTGCTCAATACGATCAGACAGGTTCAAAGATCCAAGCCGTTTGAGTTACTTGCCTATTGTCTCCTCCCGGATCACATCCATCTGTTGATCACATTCCCCGAAGGAGATAGTGATTTTCCGATAAGAATGCGGGAAGTCAAGCGCTTGACCACCTTGTGGATGAGAAAAGAATTAAAAGGGGGTGTCGAGTCAATTTGGCAGGATAAATATTGGGAACATACCATCAGAGATGAGAGAGATTTACAGATTCATTTCGATTACATTCATTACAATCCTGTAAAACATAGTTTGAGCCAACGCTTTGATGGATGGAAGTGGTCCAGTTTTAGAGATTATTTTGATGAAAATGACAACCGAGTAGAAACGATTGACCCGGAGCGATTCAAAAAGTATAAATTTGGTTTTGGGGAATAGTCAGTCGGGCGAAAATCCGTTAAGCGAACCTCGTAGGGACGAACCTCGTAGGGCGAGATTGAAGGTGCCAGAAGTGGTCAACTAAGTGAAACCTGGTGCACCTTCAATCCGCCGCCAAACAAGTGACACAGGCAAACGGCGGATTGGGGGCACGGTGTAGTACATGTAGGGCGTGATTGAGGAGGTTGTGACATGGAGATGATTGTGCGTTTCACCCCTCCTCAATCCGACGATGAATTGGTGAAGGTGACCGTCGGCGGATTAAAAACACATAACGATCGTGTCAGTGCGCGAAGGTATCTGTCGGCGGATTGGGGGCACGGTGTGTTTGAGTAGCACGATGTTCGTGGTGCCCCCAATCACGCCCTACAGAAGGTGAGGAGTTGGTGGCGGTAGTATTCGTATTGTTTGTGGCGCAGGGCGATCTCGGCGGGCAAGCCGTTTTTGAGGTCGCTCACCAGTGCCTCAAAGCGGTCGAGGATGGCGACGATTTCAATTCGAAGGAAAATACGTAGGGCGTGATTGAGGAGGTTGTGACATGGAGATGATTGTGCGTTTCACCCCTCCTCAATCCGCCGATGAATTGGCGAATGTGACCGTCGGCGGATTGGAAACACATAACAATCACGAATGCCGACGTTGACGGTGTTTTCAATCTCGCCCTACGGGAGGGGTTGGAAGGTGAGGAGTTGGTCGCGGTAGTACTCGTATTGTTTTNNCGGCGCAGGGCGATCTCGGCGGGTAGACCGCTCTTGAGGTCGCCCACCAATGCCTCAAAGCGGTCAAGGATGGAGACGATTTCTTCCTGGACAGGAAGAGGTGGGACAGGTATTCGGAGTTGCTCCACAACGGTGCGAGCTAAGCGGGGAACACTTGCCCTTCTCACCTGTGAATAAAGAAATTTCTGCTGGCAAAGGATTGAGTAAAACAAAAATTTATTATGTAATCGTTCGTGGTCAGTGAAGAAAAAGCAATCGTCTGCTGCCCAAAAATCAACTGTACAAAACCCTATATCACCAGCAGCACCTGCACTTATGATAAAAGCCGAATTTGCAGTGCAATTACTTTCTTCAAAGAAACCCATAGGCGTCAAGCTGTTCTGATAAACAGGGAATTCGCCTTTTTCTGTTAATTGACTTCTAACGACACGAACACCCCTTGAAATTGTGGCGAGATTCTTAAGATCTTCATACTCCACCCCATCAGGGCAGAGGGTTTGGATGAGGTGGTTGAGACGGGTGGGACGGGTGGGGCGGAGAGAGTGGGATTGCAGGCTTTCAGGGTCGAAGTTGAGCAGGGCGTCGCGGTAATATTCATATTGTTTGGTGCGCGCCTCCAACTCTTTCTCCAATTCCGCCTCCAGCGCGGTGAAGCTGTCCAGAATGCGCACGATCTCTTCCTGAATTGGGAGGGGAGGAATGGCGATTATGACCTTGGATAATTTTTGTTTGGAAACATTGAATCTGGTTACACCGTTTGCAGTTCTATTTATCTGTTTTCTTAATTCAGCGGAACGAAAAAGATGCTTTGAAAATTGTGGGTTCAATATTCCCGGATTATTTAACCTAAAACCAATACAGAAACTGTTTAGATAATACATCTCATCGGTTGGATTAACCATTACGGAAGAAATGCCACATTCTTCTGGGGTTTCAGAAGACCCTGTGAAAAGAATGTCCCCATATTGGACTGAATTCTGCCGTTCACCAGCACTAACTTTTACAAAATCAGCAGAGCCAATATCTATAGCAGGATTTTTGTAAACATTCATATATGATATGAACTTACTGTTTCCATTCTGAAAGTCCGACTTTGTTTTTCCAGTCAAACCACCATAGAAATCACCTAACCCTCCAAGTTTTCCAAACTCTACCCCATCCGGACAGAGGGTTTGGATGAGTTCTTCCAAGCGGCTCATCGGTCTTCTTCCTGTTCAACCCCGGCAGGGTCGATTTCAGCGACGATTGCGTCGATCTCTTCGCGCAACTGGTTAACGCGGGTGGTGATGCGCCGGATCTCGGCATTCAACTGGCTGATATCCACCACTTCGCGCGTGTCTTCTTTTTCCACATAGGTTGAAACGGACAGGTTGTAATTCTGCTCTGCCACCTCATCATTGGGCACCAGGCGGGCTTGGTGGGCGACGTTGGCACGGTCTGTGAATAAGCCAAGGATGCGTCCGATATGATCAGAGGTGAGATTATTAATATTGCCAACTTTAACGAACATTTCTGAAGCGTCGATAAAGAGGGTGTGGTTATCGCGTTTGGACTTTTTGAGCACCATGATGCAGGTGGCAATGCTGGTGCCGAAAAAGAGGTTGGCGGGCAGCTGAATGACGCAGTCAACGTAGTTATTGTCCACCAGGTATTGGCGGATCTTCTGCTCAGCACCCCCGCGGTACATGATGCCGGGGAAGCAAACAATGGCAGCGGTGCCGCTGGTGGCAAGCCAGCTGAGGCTGTGCATGATGAACGCCATATCGGCTTTGGATTTGGGCGCCAGCACGCCGGCAGGCGAGAAGCGCGGGTCGTTGATGAGCAGGGGGTTGCTGTCGCCCGCCCATTTGATGGAATAGGGCGGGTTGGAGACGATCGCTTCAAATGGCTCAATGCTTTCATGCAGGGGGCTGAGCAGTGTGTCGCCCAACCCGATATCGAACTGGTTGTAACCGATATCGTGCAGGAACATGTTGATGCGGCACAGGTTGTAGGTGGTCAGGTTGATCTCCTGCCCATAAAAACCCTGACGCACGTTGCCTTTGCCCAGGATCTTGGCGAAATTCAGCAGCAGCGAGCCGGAACCGCAGGCAGGGTCGTAGACTTTGTTGACCTCGCTTTTGCCGACCAGGGTCAGGCGGGTGAGCAATTCGGAGACGTATTGGGGGGTAAAGAATTCGCCGCCGCTCTTGCCGGCACTGGAGGCGTACATGGACATGAGGAATTCATAGGCGTCGCCAAAAGCGTCGATGTGGTTGTTTTGGTAGCCGCCCAGGGTCATCTCACCGATGCCGTTCATCAGGCTGACCAGGCGTTTATTGCGTTCCATTACGGTGGCACCGAGTTTGTTGCTGTTCACGTCGATATCGTCGAAAAGCCCTTTGAAGCTATGCTCGCTCTCGGCGCCGCGGGTGGAAGCTTCGATGTTGCGGAAGACCTTCGACAATTGCATATTAAGATCGTCTTTCCGCGGGGCTTGACGACGCACGTTTTGGAAGAGCTGGCTGGGAAGGATGAAAAAACCTTTGGTTTCAACCAAGCCCTGGCGGGCGCTTTCGGCTTTTTCGTCAGAAAGGGCGGTATAGTCAAAGCCGCTGTGCCCTGCCGCGTGCTGGATGGCGTTGATGTGGTCGGTGAGATTTTCAGAGATATAGCGGTAGAAAAGCATGCCCAGGACGTATTGCTTGAAATCCCAGCCATCGACGGCACCGCGCAGGTCGTTGGCGATGTTCCAGATGGCTCGGTGAAGTTCGGTGCGTTGTTGGTGATTGTTGTTGGGTCCTGCCACGTTTTCGCTCCCTAAGGTAAGTTGGGATGATTATAACCCATTGAGTTTACCAACCCGTAGTACGCGAATTGTAGGGTCTCGCTCCACGTTGATAACTCCCTTTCCAAAACAGAACAAATGTGCTATTATTACCCCGCACCACCTGCACCTTAACAACCAGCCAGTTTTTACAGTGGAA
>DOEX01000266.1:4541-8877 GCA_003532515.1 Anaerolineaceae bacterium
CCCACAACTTCGTTGGGGCAGGGCAGTCTGCGTTTGATAGTTAATAAAAAAAGACTGACCCTATTGGATCAGCCTTTTCTGATGTTACTTTAGTAAGACTAAAGAATTGTTACATCCTGAGCCTGGGGGCCTTTGGGGCCTTTGGCGACGGTGAATTCTACAGATTGATTTTCCTGAAGGCTTTTGAAACCCTCGGTGGTAATGGCGCTGTAATGCACGAATACATCTTTTTCACCCGATTGTGGGGTTATGAAACCAAAACCCTTTTCATTATTGAACCATTTGACGGTTCCAACTTGACGTTCTGACATTTTTTTCGATCCTCTCTGAATCTAAAGCTTAATATTTTATTGATTTACTGGGGGTTTGGATCCGGATGACTAGCACTTAGAAAAGCAAACTACCAATTACAACCAAGCAAATATACCATATTTCAAGCTTAAGTCAAGGGATTGAAGACATGTTTGCCTGGAGTGAAAATTGGTCTCTTCTTCTTGATCGAAATTAACAGGACAAAGTTTCTATTCGTGTATTTTTGACCGTGATCTGGCTATAATACTTAAAAAAGGAGCTTCCTATGACAAACATGAGACTCGGATACATTGGGCTTGGAACGATGGGTGGGGCGATGGCGGAGAATTTGATCAAAGCCGGATACACGCTGACAGTTTATAACCGCACGACCAGCAAAGCAGAGCGGTTTATTACCATGGGTGCCCAGTTGGCAGAGACCCCTGCGGAAGTTGCGCGCAGGTCTGAAGTTGTTTTTGTGAATGTTTCTGACACAGCGGACGTATTCGAAGTGCTGTTTGGAGAAAACGGTGTTTTGGAGGGAGCGCATCCTGGAATGATCGTGATAGATCATTCCACCATCAAACCTGGTGCCAGCAGGGAGATCTACCGACGTTTTCAGCAAGTTGCTGTCAGCGCACTGGATGCTCCGGTTAGTGGAGGGGATATTGGCGCAAAAAATGGCACACTCACAATCATGGTCGGAGGAGATGCTGGCGCGCTCGAAAAAGTNNGCTGCGCAAATGGTGGCTGAGGCTGAACTGATGATTTTTGCACAAAAATCGGGGGTGGATGTTGCCAAGGTGATTGAGGCGATCAAGAGCGGCGCGGCTCAATGCTGGACGCTGGATGTCAAACCCCAGCGACTATTGGCAGGCAACCGGACCCCGGGGTTTAAATCCAGCTTGCAGGCGAAGGACCTCAATATCATCATGGAAACTGCGCACGATTACCAGGTGGTCCTACCTGGCACCGCCATTAATGCGCAACTTTTTAACTCTTTGGTGGCAACGGGAGGCGGAGACCTGGATAATTCAGGGGTAATCGAGGTTTTGGAAGGACTGAATAACGAGGTGCTCGCGATAGAGTAGGAGAGGCCATGCACAACGCACGTTTATGGACAGTGGCTGGTGATGTGATTGAATGCCAGCTTTGCAATCACTATTGCAGGATCCGCGAAGGCAGGAAGGGGCTCTGCCAGGTGCGAAAGAACGTGGAAGGACAGCTCGTCAGCCTGAATTATGGCAAATTGATTGCCGCCCATGTTGACCCGATCGAGAAAAAACCGCTATTCCATTTTCTTCCGGGAAGTAAAAGTTATTCGATTGCTGCTACTGGCTGCAATCTGCGCTGTTCGTGGTGCCAGAACTGGGATATTTCTCAATTTTCAAACCATAACGACCCCGATCGATTAGCCTATACCAGCCCCGAGCAGGTTGTAAAGGCAGCTTTGCGAAGCGGCTGTGAGAGCATTTCGTATACCTACACAGAACCGACCATTTTTTATGAATTCGCCAGGGATGTCTCAGTTTTAGCCAGGCAGGCAGGGTTGAAGAATATGTGGGTCAGCAATGGCTATATGAGCGGGCAGATGCTGGATGAATACTTGCCACTTATGGATGCCATCAATGTGGACGTCAAGGCCTTTGATGAGAACGTTCACCACAAATTTACTGGCGCGCATTTACAGCCGATTTTAGATAATTGCCGGAGGCTGAAAAAGGTTGGGGTGTGGCTAGAAGTGACCACTCTGTTGATACCGGGGATCAATGACACCCGGGAGCAAATCGAAGGCTTGGCGGATTTTATTGTGAATGAGTTGGGGGTGGACACACCCTGGCACATCAGCCGTTATTATCCACAACCGCAATTTCAGGAAATCCAGGCAACACCTCCAGAAACGATTCTAAAAGCGTTGAAAATTGGCGAGGATGCCGGGCTGAATTTTGTTTACGCTGGCAATTTAGGCAGATATGTGGACACCTATTGCCCGGTGTGCAGGGAAATGCTGGTTGCCAGGAGTTCGATATGGATGAGCGAAAACAAGATAATTGGGGGTGTGTGCCCCAAGTGCGGAACGAAGATTGCAGGGGTTTGGGAAACAAAAAGCGGATAGGGTCAAGCCCTATCCCTATGAGACCTGGTCGAGGCAGACCTCGACCCGAAAATATTGTTGAAATAACCCTCACCCCCGTTATAAACACCAAAATGATGCAAAAGGCATTTACAAAAAAAAATACGGGATAACCTCAAACCCATTCCCTAAATAAAAGCCGGGTTGAAAATCGCAACCCAGCCTACGAAAAGATTAATTTCGACGAAAACGAGTTAAACCAACTTACAAAAAGCTCCGGAGCGGAGTGATTCAACCAACCTAAGCAAATAGGGTTGGAAGAAGGCGTCTTTTTCGAAGAAGGGCACAATTTCACGCACTTTGCGCATAGCCATGGAAGTGCCAGCACCTTGCTGAAGGGTTGGTTCCTTGAAAAGCCGGAAATCTATTGCCTGGGCAGCTGCCATCAATTCAATGGCAACAATTGTGGTCACATTTTCCAGCACCATCGCGCAGTGATTGGCAGCGTTCGCGCCCATGCTGACGTGGTCCTCAACATTCCCCGAAGACGGAATGGAATCCAGGCTGGAGGGGTGCGCCAGGGTCTTGTTTTCCGAGGTGAGGGCGGCGGCTGTGTACTGCAAAAGCATAAAACCGGAGTTCAGCCCGCCCTGGGCAGCCAGGAAAGAGGGATATTGCTCGGTATGGTTATCGATCAGTTTGGCGATACGGCGCTCAGACATGTTGCCCAAATCTGCCAGTGCGATCGCCATAAAGTCGAGCGCCAGTGCCAAAGGCTCGCCGTGGAAGTTGCCACCNNCCATGTACCTGGGGGATGCAACGCAGGGTGTAGGCATCCTGGACGTTGCTGGAATTGTCGGGACGGGTCAGTTGGCTTCCTTTCAAAAGAGATCGGATTTGCGCAGCAGTTTCAACCTGAAATTTTTGCGGGCGGGCAGCATGGATCTGGGGCATAAAGGCTCTCATGGTGCCGTTTTGCGCCTCGATCGTTAGTGCACCAGCACAATTAGCACTTGAGATCAGTGATTCGGCGGCATGCACCAGCAAAGCGCCGATAGCGGTCATCATGGTAGTGCCGTTGGTTAGTGCCAGTCCTTCTTTTGCAGCCAGTTTGATCGGTTCAAGACCAGCCCTTTGCAATGCGTCTTGAGCATTCAGGATTTGACCGTCCATCTTCACCTGTCCAACACCCAGCAAAGGTAGTGACATATGAGCCAACGGAGCGAGATCGCCGCTGGCACCCAAGGAACCTTTGGAAGGGATGATCGGCAGAATGTTGCGATTGAGAAGTTCCAGGAGAAGTTCGATGGTCTGAAGGCGGATGCCGCTGTGACCTTTGGCGAGGGTATTGGCGCGGATAAGAATCATAGCCCGAACAGTGCGGTCATCAAGGTTCGGACCAACGCCAACTGCGTGGCTGAGAATGATGTTCTCCTGCAGCTTTTCAACATTTTCAGCTGCGATCAATTGGTCTTTGAATGCTCCAAAACCGGTTGTGATGCCATAGGCAACATGACCATCATGAATGAACTGCTGGACGGCTTCTGCGGCGTGGTTGATGGCAGAAATAGCAGTGGCTGCAAGGTAAACTCGCACGCTTGGGCCATCTGCTACTTTTACGACCTGTTCAATTGTTAATTCACAGCCATTGATCGAAAGTTCTGCCACCTTCCCTCCTTTTTACTCTTCGATTATTTCGATGCTATGCAGCTTCACTGCTGGCGACCCAAACAGCATTGGATCACGTGGGGGTATTGAAAGAAGCACGTCCAGCCCTTCGACCACTTCACCAAAAACCGCGTGCTTGTTATCCAGCCAGGGGGTGGGAACGTGTGTCAGGAAAAATTGTGAGCCATTGGTGTTCGGACCGGCATTTGCCATGGAAAGGATGCCAGGTTTGTTGTGCTTGAGGGAAGAGTCGAACTCGTCCCGGAAAGAATAGCCAGGACCGCCACGACCAGTGCCAGTGGG
>DOEX01000007.1 GCA_003532515.1 Anaerolineaceae bacterium
AAACCCAGGAACTGCATCCATGGGTGGACTGGCCTGAGCAACTTAAGACCAGGGATTTCTCTGCTCTGGAAGATGCCAAAACAGTGCTGGCTGACAAAATATTGAAACACAAATTCAACCAGTTTCTTTTCTTCAGGCAGTGGCTGCGTCTGAAAGCGTTTGCGGTCGAAAAGAAGGTTGAGATCATCGGTGATATGCCTTTCGTAATCTCATTGGACAGTTCTGATGTCTGGGCAAGACCTGACTTGTTCCTGCTGGACGAAAACCTGAATCCAACCTTTGTAGCCGGAGTTCCGCCAGACTATTTCTCAGCCACCGGTCAATTGTGGGGCAACCCTCTCTATGACTGGGAGTACCATCTCTCGTCAAAATTTGAGTGGTGGGTTTCTCGCCTGGGAGCGACCCTTGAGTTAGTAGATATGGTCCGTCTTGATCACTTCAGAGGTTTTGCAGCTGCCTGGCATGTGCCTTATGGAAACACAACTGCAATCGAAGGCGAGTGGATTTCTGGTCCTGCTGTGGAGCTATTTACAGAACTGAAACGTAACTTCCCCCAGCTTCCTATCATTGCTGAAGATCTGGGTGTGATCACAGAAGACGTTGAAGCTCTGCGGGATGGCTTTGAACTGCCGGGTATGAAAATTTTACAGTTCGGTTTCTCAGGCGATCCAGAAGATGATTTCCTCCCGCATCACTATCCAGTACATTGCTTCGCTTACACTGGCTCCCATGATAATAATACTGCTCGCGGATGGTATGACGATTCTTTGGAATCAGAGAGACAATTCTGCAGGGAGTACCTGCATTTTGACGATTCAAATGATGTTGCGGACGCCATGATCAGAGCTGTATGGCAGTCTGTTGCCCGCTATGCTGTTGCACCAATTCAGGATTTTCTTGGTCTTGGTGCCGAAACACGAGTCAATTTACCGGGCACGACCGCAGGAAACTGGAAGTGGCGAATGAAACCGGATGTTTTGACCTCTACACTAAACACGAAAATTCGTCGGATGAACTTGCTTTACAGCCGGTTATCTGCGGAAGAAAAAACGCGTTATACACAGTGGCTTAACGCTCACCGCGGAGATGGGGTTATGCCTCACTAGGCTTTGCACTCAAAGCGAATACCAAGCCAAACAGAATCAGAATACCGCCAGCAACTTCGATTGCTGACGGTATTTCTTTTAAGAACAAGATCGCCAAAATGCTCGACCCAATCGGTTCAAAAAGTAGAGCGAGGGAGACAATCTGGGCTGGCAAGCGTGTCAGCGCTTTATTCATGGAGGTATGACCAAGTGTTTGTGGAACTAAGGCCAGTAGGAGGAAGACCAGGTAAATCTTCGGAGGATAGGTTTGGTAGCCTTTATCAAAGAACAACATCATGATACCCAAAACCAAAGCAGCAATAGAGTAAACGATGCTGACATAGAGTTCGGTGGACATTTTGCTAGCAACTTTTCTACCCACCAGCAGGTAGCCAGCAACCATCCAGGCACTCAATAACGCCATAAGGATCCCAGGCAATGTGCTTGAACCACTGTCATTTTTTCCTAAAATCGCGATCAGTAAGCCACCAAGAAAAGCGAACAGAACACCTAAATAGAAGCGCTTTGAAACTTGTTCTTTGAGCACCAAGGGTGACAACAATCCGACCCATAGAGGCGACGTTGTGACAAAAATGACAGAACTATTCACTGAAACCAGGTTTAATGACCAGGTCCACAAGGCAAAATGAAGTGCCAGGAGAACACCCGACAACGTAAGCAAACCAATTTGTTTGGAATCAAGAGAGATTTTTTCTTCTTTTTTAGTGACGAAAAATATGAATATTGCAATAATTGCCGAGAAAAACAAACGATGAAAAGCTACCGCGATGGGACTTGCGAACGGCAGAGCCGTCTTGATCAGTATCGCTGCGGTAGAAACCGCTAAGATCCCAACAAGAAGAAGGAGATAAGGTGAACCTGCATTTCTTTTATTGTGCATTATGGTAAAAAAAGCAGGTATAAATGTATACCTGCTTTATCCTTCCAAAGTAATAAATTAGGTCAGTTTTTCTTGGGCAGCAACCGCTGCACCGATGATCCCAGCCAGGTTTTCGAGTTTCGCTGGGATAACCTTGGTTTTCACGGTCAGGTATTTTGAAAACTTTTCGAAACGCGCGCTGACCCCACCACCCAGGATGAAAATATCAGGACTAAACAAGAATTCATAGGCTTTCAAGGCTTCGTTGAAACGTACTGCCCATTGCTTCCAGGTCAATTTTTCACGAGTTTTTACGGCTGCTGATGCATATTCCTCAACTTCGTATTTACCGAGTAACATATGTCCTAACTCTGTGTTTTGCAGTAATTTTCCTTCAACGAATAAAGCTGAACCTATGCCAGTGCCGATGGTCAGGAACATAACGACTTTCGCCTTGCGGGCTTCTTCGGTTCCGAAACGGAACTCTGCCATGCCTGCCGCATCGGCATCGTTGAGGATGAAAGCCTTGTTGCCAGTTTCCTCTTCGATCATTTTTGCCAAATTGGCTCCTACCCAGTCTTTATGCAGATTGGCGGATGTATCAATCACGCCGTTTTTGACTATCCCTGGGAAACCGGCTCCAATAATGCCAGAGTAGTTCAATTCTTTGGCGATCTTGTGGATATCCTTGACAATCTCTTTAGGTTTCTTGCTTTTATCACTTTTGTGCCGGATTCGCTCTGAAACCAATTTCCCGGTATCCGTGTCGACTAAGGCACCTTTTGTGGCGGAACCGCCAATATCAATACCTAAAACAATCATGATTCCTCCTTTAATCACACCCGTTTGCCAGGTGTTCTTCGTAAGTTACAGCAAAATTGTGTGTATAACTTCCATCGCATTTTGCCCGGAAGAAAAAATAACCAGTTTGCTCAGGAGCAAAGGCAGCCAGAAGAGCCTCTCGTCCAGGATTGGAAATTGCTCCGGGAGGCAATCCGTTCACCTGGTAAGTATTATAGTCGGATTGCACTGCCAAATCATCATAAGTCAGGGGTGATTTCCACCAGGTTTGCATGACAGGATCGAAACCAAGCGCATATTGGACCGTTGGATCAGTCTCCAACCTCATTCCTATTGCCAGGCGATTAAAGAAAACCGATGAAATGGTGGACATCTCGGTACTTTCCAGCGTTTCCCGTTGGATGATCGAAGCCAGTATGATCAACTCATCGGTCGAAAAGGCAGAACTTTGGGCGTTAAGAAGTTGATTGGCTTCATCAATTACCATTTTTGTGCGGTTAACAGATTGAAGAATGAAATCTTCCAGCGTGATGCTTGGTTTCAGGCTGTAGAAACCCGGGTGCATATAGCCTTCCAGTGATCTCTGTGCAGGCAGGCTGAGCACCTGTGTGACTTCTGCGGTTGGTGCATACGCGAAATTCAGAAATTCTTCCCCAGTAAACCCAAGACCGAGCTGCTCGATAACGGCTGCTATTTCCTCCAGCCGCCAGCCAGCAAATATGGTGAACTGTACATCCCGGTTCGAGCCAGAGGCAATGAATGTAGCTGTCTGGATGGCGTTCAAACCACTTGAGAGGGTATAGGTTCCCGGGCTAAGAGTCCGGTCTGTGCCTTTGTAAGTCAATAAATCACAAGTTCCAACTGCAGAAAAGACAAACTGTTCAGATTCCAGTTTATAACAAACATCCATGGCACTGTCACTGGTTGAAATCGTAAATTTGCGTTCAGATTCACCAGAGAATTCCAACGGCTGTTGCAGCAAATCCAGGTTTCTGAAGAGACGAATGGAATAGCGAAGATTATTGAGCGTGCTCACGTTACCGCCTGGCGCTCCCAGGATCTGGCTATTGTTATAGACTGCATACATCATAAACAGGACTAACCCAATTGCGAGCAAAAAGAAAAGTATAAAAACGATGGGCAGCTGTTTCCGCTTACGGGTCACGGTTTAACCTCATTTTCAGCTTGAGGGCAGTGATTGTCGAGGTAATCCTGGAGGATGATAGCGGCTGCCTGGTCATCCATTGGCTCGTGGCGTTTCTTTTTGCCCTCGCCCCGTGAGATCGAAGCTTGAAGGGCATGTTGCGTTGAGTGAGATTCGTCCCACGCGATTATAGTTAGTCCAGTCTGCTTTTGAAGCTCTTCAATGAAACGGTTGACTGACCTTGCCCGCGGACCCAGGCTGCCATCGGCATCCAATGGGAGCCCGACCACGATCGACTGGCAGCCTTCATCATGGGCAACTTTGGCAACAGCCGCAGCATCTTCAGCACGTGAAACGTGTTTCAAGATTCGGAGAGGTCGCGCCAACGAGCCAGTCGGGTCGCTAACTGCCACGCCTATTCGGGCGTTTCCATGGTCAATGCCCAAAAATTTCATAATTACATTCAATCTATTTCAGATGGATTCGAATGACTCGTTTACCTTTTTGCCGCAAAGCTTCGATGTCTCCCAAGGCTTGAGCACGCTGCAAGGTGGCAAAACTCATGCCCTCATCAGGAATTTCAAAGTCAACAGGACTATCCTTGGTAAAAGTGATGAACAGACCGCCATCTTGCCCGCCTTTGTGCAGCTGACCGGTGGAATGTAAGAAGCGCGGACCAAAACCCAACGTTGTTGCCTTGTTAAATCGATTGAGCAGCATCATTCGCAAACCCTGTAACAAATCATAATTTTTATCCAGCCGAGCCACAAAAGAATTGAGGGCAAAAAAGCCGTTTTCTTTGACGGTCTGCCCATAGACTTTGAGAATTTCACTGAGGTTATCAACTGATTCCAATCCAGGGACAGAATCACCATAAACAGCAATGTCATCATTCTCCCAAACTGGAGTTCCGTCTTCCAAACGTCCTTTTTCCTGGTATTGTTTGATAACGTCTTTGGTGATTGTCTTACTGAGCTGAACGTTTGGCTGATCGAAAGCGTTAACTTTCAACACAGCGCAGGCAATTGCCGTGGCATACTCCCAACGGTAAAATTCCTTGGCCAATTGATACGGATCCTGGATAGCGATTTCGATAACTGGATGACCTTTGTCTAACAGGCTTGAAGCCAGCTCACGCTTTTCACCGTTGACCAAGAGGTACACAAACAGACGGTCAGAGGGGTATTCGAGTGTTTCAAGGGTTTCTTCGCCTTCGATCGGTAAGATGCCTTTTCCTTCCTTGCCACTGCTCTCTGCAATCAATTGCTCCAGCCAGGGGACTAAATGAGCCGCGTAGTCTTCAGCGATAAAGCTAAGTTTATCTTTGCCAACTTTCGCCCCTTCACCGATCAGTAAACCTAACAGGAGATTGGCATTGGCAGGATAGACGACAGTTTCCAGTCCCTGTTTCTCAGCTTCAATTGCTTCACCTAAGAAATGGTGAAGGTTAACTCCCATGACAGCAGCAGGTACCAGCCCAAAGTGAGTGAAAACGGAATAACGACCGCCCACATCCGGTCGTGCATTGAATACTTTTCGGAAATTTCTGGATTCTGCCAGGTGTTGGAGGGAGGTTCCGGGGTCAGTGACAGCAATAAAGTTATTACCCGGATTCTGTACACCCAGTTTTTCCAGCTCAGCCCAGAAATACTTCATGGCTGAAAGTGTCTCGCTTGTACCGCCGCTCTTGCTGGAAACAACAAAAAGGGTTTTGGTCAAATCGACACCTTCGCACCTGAATGCGATCTCTTCCGGGTTGGTTGTATCGATTATCTGTAACTTCAGACCTTTTCCAGGTTCAAGGGTGGAGGCAATTGCCTGGCTGATGACTTCAGGTGCCAACGATGATCCGCCCATTCCGAGCACAAAGGCATCAGTAAAACCTTCGGTTAACAATTCTTCACGGAAAGCTTCCAATTCCGGGATCAAGGCTAACTGTTGAGAAGGTAAATTCAGCCAACCCAAACGGTTGCGGATCTCTTCAAAACCGCTTTCATCATTGGTCCAGAAGGTAGGGTCGTGCGCGTACATGCGGTTAACAGCTTTTTCTGAGATTGCATTTTTGAGTGCGCTTTGTAGTTGGCCCGCCAATCCATTTAAACCATGGACGAAGTGAGTTCGTTTGCCTTCAATGATATCGAGAAGTGCCAGGTGGGCTTGCTTAAATTTATCGACACCTTCCTCTTCCAAAAGCTTGGTAACCGCTGAAAAATCAATTTCCAATTTTCCCAAAAGTTGCATATCAGACCAGGCTTGGTCAAGATTCTCTTCAATAGACAACCTAGCGGTCCCGTGGTCAAGAAATGCAGCCAGTGTTTTCGGTGGGATGGTATTAACACTGCCAGAGGCAATCAAATTATCCACGTAGAGTGTGTCGGAAAAATTTGGATCTTTCGTGCCGGTTGACGCCCACAGCGGCTTCTGTGGGTTGGCTCCTTGTTGCTGTAAAACCCTGAAACGCTCATTGGAAAATTCCTCAAGATACACCTTATAGGCCAGTTTGGCGTTTGCAACGGCAATTTTTCCTTTGGCACGAGCTGCTTCCTGAGTTAGAGTGGTTGGCGAACTAATAACGGCATCCAAGAGTTGATCAACCGCAGTGTCGATTCGGGAAACAAAGAAGGAAGCCACGCTGGCAATGGAATCAATTGGTTGATGGTTCGTGATTCGTGTTTCCAACCCGGTCAAATAAGCATCAATGACCTGCTTATAGCGTTCCACAGAGAAAATCAAGGTAGCGTTTACATTGATTCCCGCGGCAATCAGTGCGGTGATGACTTCCAAACCTTCGATAGTGGCTGGCACTTTGATCATGGCATTCTTGCGACCAATTTGTGTCCAGAGCGAATGACCTTCTTCGATAGATTTCTTGGCATCGTAGGCGTAAAGCGGGTTGATTTCTACGCTCACCAGTCCATCCTGACCACGATTGGCTTCAAACACAGGCAGAAAGAGATCAGCAGCTTGCTGAATGTCTTGCTTTACAAGCTCAGCGTAAATCTGATCGCTGTTCAAGCCTGACCATGCAAGTGCCTGGAGCACATCGTCATAGGCAGTGCTGTTTTTCAGCGCTGCTTCAAATATGCTCGGGTTGGAGGTAACCCCAAAAATATGGCGTTCATCAATCATTTTCTTCATTCTGCCGTCTTGCAGCATATCTCGTTCAATATTGTCATACCAGATTGATTGTCCAAGTTTGTTGACTAATTCTGAATTGTTCATTGTTCTCCATCTTTCCAGAAGATTCTACCTGAGATTTCCATGCTGAATGAGACCCTTATCGTGGTCACGGTTCGTGCTTTTTCAATGATAAAATTTTACCATCAACGACGATGATTCCGGGTAGCATAAGGCGACTGAAGAGGAATAAGCATGGAACTACGAGGCAAAACAGCATTAGTTACAGGCGGTGGTATCAGACTTGGCAGAGCAATTGCTCTTGCGCTTGCTCAGGAAGGTTGCAATGTTGCTATCCATTTCAATCGATCCAGGGAGAAGGCAATTGAAGTAAAACAACAAGCTATCGATCTCGGTGTGAAAGCAGAGGTTTTTCAATTTGACCTTTCAGATTTTTCCTCTCTGGACCAGCTGATGAAAGATGTAAACAATCAGCTCGGAACCGTTGACATCCTGATCAACAACGCTGGAAATTACAAAAAGGGCAATGGATTAAAAACCGAATACGACTCGTTACAAGCAACATTCAACGTGAATTTGTTTGCTCCCTGGTGGCTGATCAAAGCTTTCGAAAGTCAGCTCCCTTCTGAGAAAATGGGGAAAATAGTAAATATCTGCGATGCCGGCATCTTTCGAACTGCCACTGATCATTTTGCCTACCGCCTATCCAAAAAAGCCCTGTGCGAAATGACCCATATGTTTGCGCTTGAGTTAGCACCAAATATCACTGTGAATGCAGTCGCGCCTGGCATCATGCTTCCGCTGGCTGGATATGAGCACATTGATCTGGAGCAAGTTGCGGCAAGGAAAATACCACTCAACCGAATCGGATCGCCTGAGATCATCGCTGAAAACGTCCTTCATATACTCCACCAGGACTTCATGACCGGCTCGATTATCAAGATCGATGGCGGTGAAAATATTGTTTGAAAGCAGGTCATTATGGATAAGATACTAATAACAGGACTCGTAGCAACAGGAATTGTTGGTGTTAAAGAGCCTGAGAGGGAATTTCCCCAGGAATTGTTGCTGGATATTGAGCTTGAATACCCCTTATACAAAGCCGGCGAGAGCGATTCGATCGAAGATACGATCAGTTACTCTTTCGTTGCAAAATTCGTCCGAAAATGCGTACAGGCAAGCAGCTACTATACACTTGAAGCCCTGGCTGGACATCTTGTGAACGAGTTATTTGAAGAGACCCCTGCTGATGCTGTCCTGATAAAGATTGAAAAAGCTAACTTTGTCAGTAAAACTTCGAGAGTTGGCGTTCAAATTTATAGACAAAGAAGCATTTAATTCAGCGATTGGAGCAAACCCCATCCGTACGAAGAGGACATCGATCGCTCCGTATGCTTTACCGTCCCAGTCCTTCTCCAATAAACTGCGTTAATGTATCATGTTCAAAAATTCCATGCGGGTTTCAAGGCGTGTTCTGAAACCACCCAACATGGCTGAAGTCGTCATGGAAGCTTGTTCTTTTTTAATGCCGCGCATCATCATACAAAGGTGCTGACCTTCAATTACCACCCCCACCCCCAATGGATTGATCGTTTCTTGTATGAAATGCGCAATTTGTTGGGTCATTCTTTCCTGGACCTGTAATCTATGCGCATACATATCAACAATTCGGGGTATCTTCGACAAGCCGATGACTTTATTACGTGGGAGATAAGCCACATGAGCCCGGCCGAAAAATGGCAGCAAGTGGTGTTCACACAGGCTGAAGAATTCGATGTCTTTTACTACGACCATCTCATCATAATCAACCGTGAACAGCGCTCCGTTGACCAACTTGATGGGATCCATTGTGTAACCTTCCAAGATCTCTTCATAGGCGTTTGCGACACGATGCGGTGTGCGCTCCAGCCCTTCTCTTTCCGGGTCTTCACCAACGGCTAATAAAATCTCTGAAACTGCATCGACAATTTTTTTCTTATCGATTGGTTTGTATTCAAAATTGGAAGGATTTTTTTCTATAGTGGCCATTCTGCCTCGCTTCAGGCTAATTGTATATTAAAAAGCAGTCCAGTTGAATGGACTGCTTACACTAGTTATTTATGTATTATTTGATGACTGGATCGATTAATCCGTAACTGCCATCACGTCGTCGGTAAAGCACATTGACCCGTCCGTTTTCCACGTTATAAAAAACGAAAAAGGCATCGTGCCCCAACAAGGCTAATTGTTCAAGTGCTTCTTCTTCGTGCATGGGTTCGAGATTGAAGGTCTTGCGTCTGGCAATCAGAGGTACATCCTCTTCCTCAACCTCCTCTATTACTGGAATAGTCTCGGTTTCGGGTTCACCAACACGTTTGCGCCAATGTTTGCCTTTAAATCGATCGATTTGTCGGGTCATTTTTTCTACGGTTGCGTCGATTGCTGCAAACATATTGTCTGACCGCTCCTCCGAACGAAGTATGAAACCTTTGCCTCGGATGGTAATTTGTGCAATGTAACGGTCGGAAGCGTTCCGCGCCGTTTTTGCATAGCTCAAATCTACCCGGCATTCCCCGATATCGTTTAGGAAACGCTCTAACTTACCAACCTTCTTTGTCGCATAATCTTGGATTCGATCTGTGAGTTCCAGGTCTTTAGTGTAAATGCCGATTTCTAATGCCATAGTTAACCTCCTGGGATTTTAACGAATTATACATTAATCATTAAGCAAAAATCAATTCAGTCCAGTAAATTATTTACTTTCGCTACAGTCAAGCAGTAAACCCTCTTTGCCCCAGCTGCCATCAATTCTGTTGCAGCCGCTTCCATGGTTGCACCACTGGTATACACATCATCAACAACTAAGACAATTCTGCCTTTCACCTGAGGCGAATTGGCTACAAATGCCTGCCTTACGTTCTCCTGACGTTCAACGTGGTTCAACCCAACTTGCGAAGAAATTTCGTTAATCCTGATCAAAGCATCGCTTCTAAAGGGGATTTCCAGAAGTTCAGCCAATGGTTTTGCCAATCTTTCAGCCTGGTTATACCCCCGTTCCAGTCTTTTTTGCTCTCCAATCGGGATTGGTACTATCAAGTCGACTTCCCAATCCGTCCTTTGATAGACCAATTTTAACAACCCAGCCAAGTAACGACCAATCGTCAAATCGTTCTGATACTTAAGATGGTGGATAGCTTTTCTAATTGTTCCATCGTAATATGCGAATGCCCTGAAGCCAGAATAGGGAGATTGCTTATTGTCGCAATTCGGGCATTTGCCGTTTTTACTCGTGAATGATCCACAATAGTTACACACATCTCTGGGTACCAACTTGATCTTACTGAAACATTCCGGGCAAATAAAGACCCCCTCCTCACCACAACCCAGGCAGGTTGGAGGAAATAGCCAATCCAAGGTTGTACGGGCAAAAGTTTGAGTAAAACCTTTGAAATGTTGTGATGACATATTATTGGATCGTGCTTTGGTAAAAAAGTTGGATGGCAGGCCAGAAAACTGTGAATACAGTAAACAATATCATCAGGACAAGGATGATGATCAAAAAGTATTCGAATGGTCCTAAAGTTTTGAACGGACCGTTTTTCATACAAGCTCCTTCAACGAGTAGTAGTATATCTATTATAATTAAGACTTGCAAGTTGCAAAACCTTATATTTTCTACGGTGAGATCATTTTGCTGATGATAGCATTCTAGAAAGCTTGAGTTGAAAAGGAGAAAGATGACTGATATTTTTAATATCGTAAGTGGAGACCAGGACCCAATCAAAAAGTTGATTGGAAAAATCCCGGGCTTCAAGGGCTATGTCGAACGCGGCGATCGCCGAATGTCTGACAAAATTTTGCGCGAGACTGTTGCCAAGGAGTACGAGGCTCAATATCAGAGAATCTCTTCCTTGCAGCGTGATCTCATTTCAAGTGGCGGTTTGGCTTATATCGATGATCTCGAGAACGCAGCCATCAAGGTCCGTCAGTTTATCGACCGGATAAAGACGGCTTCCTATGGATATGCTGGCATTTTCGATGCAATCAAGATCCGCGAAGAGGAACTGGCAAATATTTATCAATATGACCTGACACTGCTTGAACATGCTGATGTGATCAGCGGTGCAATCGACAACGTTGCGGCTTCAATTGGCACAGATGGTCTGCCTGCTTCAATTCGCCATCTTACTGCCGTCTCACAGGAAGCCATTGATGCTTTCAACAAACGCTCTGATGCTCTCAAAGGTATCGCACTTTAGTTATTGATCTTAAAGGAGGATTAATATGGCTAGAATTTTTGATGTNNNGATCGTCCGCGAATCACAAGCTGCAGTTTTTTTCCGTGACGGTCGAGCTCTGGATGTTTTAGGTCCAGGACGTCACACCATTACTACTGCCAATGTTCCCCTGTTGACTGGGTTGCTTGGCAAGCTCTTTGGAGATCGCACCCCCTTTACTGCGGAAGTTTACTATGTCTCTATGAGGGAATTTGCTGATCGAAAATGGGGAACCCCCCAACCAATTATCGTTCGTAATACCGGTGTAGGCTTGGGTATTGCCTTGCTGCAGGGCTTTGGTACCTACAGTTTCCAGGTTAGTGATCCGCAACAGTTCGTCACCCAGATTGTTGGTCAGTTAGGCGGCTTCCGGACCTCTGACATCGAAAATCGATTGCGCACCATGCTGCTTTCACGCTTGCAGGATGTACTTGGCGAAACAACGTCAGAGAAAAACGTTCTCGATCTGATTGGTCTGACCGATGAATTAGGTGCTGCTGTTCGTGCCAAGGCTCAGGATGATTTCCTGGCAGTTGGTTTGCTCTTGAAATCGTTCTATATTGGCAATCTGAAACCCTCAGACAAATCTGCCAAGGAATTGCGTGAGATGGGTATGCTGGATATGCAGACCTATACTCAACTTCAGGCTGCAGATGCCATGCGCGATGCTGCCCAGAACCCATCTGGTGGTGCTGGATTGACCGCCGGCATTGGTGCTGGTGTGGGTGTTGGGAACATATTAGCAGGTTCACTGGCTGGGATGACACAAAACCAGCAGTCTCAGACACAACCAACAACCTCTGCTGCTCCATCAGCCATGCCAGACGTGATGACCCCCTCTGAAGCAGCTGGCTTTTTGAAGGTCTCTGAAGAAGATGTACTTGCTGCCATAAATGCTGGTGATTTGAAGGCTCGCAAGATTGGCAGTGCTTTCCGCTTGACCAAAGAAGCTCTCCAGGAATATCTCAACGGATAAATATCAAATTGACGCGAAACAGGCTGAGGATTAACATTCTCAGCCTGTTTGTTTTGTTATAATGGGGGTAGAACAATCCATGAAACTTCAGGAATATCAGGCTAAATCGATTCTCAGAAAAGCAGGCATACCCCTGCCAACCTCAACTTTAGCGACCAATGCCGTACAGGTCAAACGAATCGCCGCTGAGATCGGCTATCCTGTTGTCCTAAAAGCTCAAACACTTGAACCTGGGCGAGGACATGCAGGCGGGGTACGGATCATTCAGAACGAGCATGAAATTGAAAACGTTAGCAACGAAATCTTCAAACTCGTCTTAAATCAACATCCAATACAATTCATCCTCGTCGAAAAAGCCTTTACATTCTTGAAAGAATTTTATTTAGCGATCATCTCTGACCTGGATGCCGGCACACCGGTCTTACGCCTTTCAGAAGCCGGTGGTGCAACTTATCTTGAACCTGAGTCTTTCAAAAATGCTCTGATCGTTGACCAACCCATTGATATAAACGCAGGTATGAAAGATTTTCAAATTCGTGGATTGATGACTAAACTGGGAATTGATCCATCGCTCTGGAAACAATTTCAGACGATTGCCCACAAGGTATATGATGTTTATCGCCAATATGATGCTACGCTCGTTGAAATCAATTCGTTGGTCGTAACCCAACAAAATCAACTCTATGCACTTGATGCCAGGATCAGCGTTGACAGTCAGTCCTTATTCCGGCAGGAAAGTCTGTATGATACTTTTGACCCATCCTACTTCGGTTGGGAAGAACGCCAGGCACTTAAGTATGATGTCGATTATCACAGTTTTCCTGGTGAGATTGGTTGTATGGTCAACGGAATGGGTCTCGCATATTTGACGATCGATCAACTTATCGCTCTCAATATGATGCCAGCGGCAATGATCGACATTCACGGTGGAGCAACCAGCACCTCCATCTCGTCCTCCCTGGAGATGCTTCTGCTTAATCCAAAGGTTAAGGTGATCATTATCAACATTTTTGGTGGGATGACCCGCTGTGATGAAACTGCTGCTGGTCTCCTACATGCTTTCAGTGAAGGTCTGCCAAAAAAACCGGTCTTTATTCGGCTTGAAGGCACGAATGACGATTCTGGTCTCGATTTATTGCACAAGAACGAAAATTTGATCTTTTTTGGCACTACTGAAGCGCTTGTAAATGCGGCCGTAGGATGGCTGAAGGGTGAAGAACAATGAGCATCCTGATTGGGGCTGAATCCCGTATTATGGTCCAGGGCATTACCGGTCGGAGGGGTCGATTTCACGCTTCTCAAATGCTGAAAGCTGGAAGCCAGATGGTGGGTGGAACTTCGCCTGGTAAAGGTGGAGAGTGGTGCAATGATGTACGGTTGCCAGTTTTCGATACAGTCAGAGATTGCGTCGATGCCACTAATGCAGATGTGAGCGTCATCTTTGTTCCTCCCCATTCAACCGCCGATGCGATTCTCGAATCGATCGACAGTGGGGTTAAGACGATCATATCCATAACTGGTTCTATTCCAATACAGGACATGATGGTAGTAAAGTCTGCGCTTCGCCATAGCGATTCAATTTTAGTTGGTCCGAATTCTCCGGGAGTTCTGGTACCTGGAATTTCTATTGCGGGGATTTTCCCGATTGACATCGCAACGCAGGGTAATGTCGGCGTGATTTCACGTTCTGGTACGCTGTGTTACGAAGTTGTGGGAACGCTAAAACAGCAAGGTATCGGTGTTAGCACAGCTGTAGGTATTGGTGATGACCCGATCATAGGTATTGATTATCTGACTTGCCTGGAATTGTTTGAAGCAGACCCTCACACCGATCAGATTGTGTTGATTGGGGGTCCGGGTGGTGATAGCGAACTCAAAGCTGCAACGTTTATCATGGAAAACGTAACCAAGCCGGTTATTGCTTACATAGTTGGTGAGAGCCTGGCGACTTCGATTTTGCGACCTTTTTTCTCCAGAAGCGGAAGCCTTTCGTTGGATTCCTTAGGCAGAAAGACGGGTGCCTTAAAGGATGCAGGTGTACTTATGGCAAGCAAAATCAGCGACATTCCTGCTATGATCAAAAAATAACTGGTGAAAGACCATCTTGAGTGAAAATACTCAAAGAATTATTACCAACATACCTTACACGAAAAAAAGCTGCCAAGTGGCAGCTTTTTTCTGACTTTGGTTTTTTTTACTTCATTACTTCTTCAATAGCCCGGACAGCATCTCCAACTGAGTGAATGTTTCTAGCGGCTTCGTCGGTGAAATTGATATCAAACTTTTCGCAAAAACCATCGATCAGGAAGAATTGATCCATCGAATCGGCTTTCAAATCTTCTATGAATCGGGTATCCAAAGTGATGTCATCACCATCAATTTTTAAAACGTCTTTTACTACTTCTTTTACAACTTCGAATGTATTTTCCATTGTCTTTCCTCACAAGTCTTTTTGATGTTAAGATTATATCAAGACTGTCTCTGATTATGAAAGAGTAAACACACAATGAACGAGCAAGTTACGAAAATTTCCGCCAGGAAAGATGAGCATTTACGAATTTGTCTGGAAGAGGATGTTACCTCAGGCATTCCAACTGGGTTTGACCAGGTTCATCTTCAAGTTTCTACCCTTCCTGAAATCAATTTTGATTCAATTGATCTTTCAAGTACAGTTCTTGGAAAGAAACTTGACGCTCCTATTCTGATTTCATCCATGACCGGAGGATCCGGCAAGACAAAACACTTCAACAAGCTTCTTGCCCAGGCAGCCAATGAGTTCAACATTGCCATGGGCGTTGGATCGCAGAGGGCTGCCCTCGTCCACGAAGGTCTGGAAGAGACTTTTTCCATTGCACGAAAAGAAGCACCGAATGCTCTGCTCTTTGCAAACATCGGTGTAGCCCAATTGAACGAGGGTTTTGGAGTAACTGAATGCCAGAGAGCAGTAGATATGCTCGAGGCAGACGCACTCATCATTCATCTGAACAGCCTGCAAGAAGTTTTGCAACCAGAAGGAAACCACGATTTCACTCAGCTCTTAACGAAAATCGAAAAAATGACCAGGAGTCTTCACGTTCCAGTGATTGCAAAAGAAGTTGGGTGTGGAATTGACCCGCAAACTGCCCGTTCGCTTGTTAATGCCGGTGTTCGGGGAATTGACGTGGCAGGCGTTGGCGGTACCTCCTGGGCAGCGGTGGAAATGTACCGCCAGACCGACCCAAGTCGCAAAGCTCTTTGTCAGACCTATGTTGGCTGGGGCATCCCGACTGTTATGGCATTACAGGGTATAGAAGGTCTTCCTGAAGACATCCTGAAAATTTCTTCTGGTGGTCTGCAAAATGGTTTGGACGTAGCTAAATCGATCGCTTTAGGAGCAGACCTGGCTGGTTTTGCAAGAAAATTCATCATCGCTGCGAACGCTGGTTACAAGACCTTAGCAGAAAGTATAGAATTGATCCTTCTTGAACTAAAGGTTGCCATGTTTTTGAGTGGTGCAGGAGATTTAAAATCCTTACGGTCCAAACTTGAAAAGGAGAGAGAAGATGAATACTGATCTGGTTTTTGCTATCAGGAATGGGTTTGAAGAATACTTCAAAGTCACTGTTTTAAACAATTGTCCTTCCGAAATCCTGGGTCTAAAGGATTCTGTTGCCTACCATTTTGGCTGGGAAGGTTCTGCAACTGTGCCAGGGAAACGCTTGCGTCCTCTCTTTTTGATCCTTACCTATGCCGCTTTAGGTGGTAATCCGGAGGAAGCTTTTCAAGCAGCCAGTGCCCTGGAAGTTTTCCACAATTTCACGTTGATCCACGACGACATTCAGGACCAGGGTGAAACCCGCCATGGTCACCCTGCATTGTGGACGAAGGTGGGCGTACCACTTGCTATCAATATCGGTGACTATCTTGCCGCCCTCAGTCAGAATTTAATGGGTAATCTTCCTATTGCTCTTTCGATAGAAGCGCAAAAGAACGCCCTCAATGAGTTTCAGCTGGCGTCTCTTGGAGTTATTCAAGGGCAGCAGCTGGACATTCAATACGAAAAGGTAGATCAGATCAGTGTGGAAGAGTACCTTGTGATGATCCGGTTAAAGACTGCCCGATTATTCTCGGCTGCCTTTGCCGTTGGAGCCAAGCTGCGAGATTGCGATGAAGAGTTTGCCGAAAGACTCAAGCAAATTGGTTGTGATCTTGGCCTGGGATTCCAGATCCAGGATGATTATCTGGGTATTTGGGGAGAGTCGGACGAAACCGGGAAATCCATCAGCACTGATTTGCAGACACGGAAAAAAACCTTCCCGGCTATGACTGGTTTAACAAACTCAACGTCTTTTCAGCAATTATGGAAACAAGATAACCAGCCAGATGGCAGACGTTTACTTGAGATGAAAGCATTCCTGGAACGTGCTGCCATCCGTGAAGATACGATCAATCTTGCACGTGTCTATTATCTAGAAGCTCAGACCAGCTTGAATCAGCTATTGCCTGTTGAGAATGAATATGCTCAGGCCTTGATGTCGTTGGTGACTTCGATGTTTGCACCGGTTTTAGCTGATTTCTGATCCTTGATCAACCAGCTCGCAGAAATTAGTCCTAAACCAATCCAATAGTAAGGTAAGCCAAAGGTGTCCAGGCTGAACCCTTCGATGATCATAGCCAATACGATCAGTTTTCCCACCAAGCCCATTGCCTTTAGAAGACTATCGCTAGATTCTCTGTCTAGTTCGTTGGCATTGCGCCAATGGATCAACAGCCAGGAAACGAACAAAGCAAAACCAACGATTCCGGTCTCAGAAAGCAGCCTCACCCATAGATTCTTGGCATTGGGGATAAAGTTTTGTGTCAGGACGACTTTATTGATCTCAGGCAGCCGCGTTCCAAAGTCAGGTGCAGTTAGCGGAAAGTAATATCCCGGAATTCCAAAACCCGCACCTAAAAAGGGATAGAGTTGAAACACATGAAAAGCTGCCATCCAGTAAATAATACGTTCTGCAAAACTCAGCTTTGATGCCCAACCCAGGAAACCGAAATCGATGAAGCGCTGGATGTCAAAAAGTCCGGCCATTCGTGGTTCAATTTTTGTCATTATGTATCCAGCCAATAAGACCACAGCAACCAATCCAAGCAATAAACCGCTCCAGATTCCGAGACAGAATAAGCGTTGTTTTGCCAGACTGAAACTGGCGTTTCTCTTATCGGATTTCTTGTTGATCCAGTTATTCGTTATTCTAAAAACAGCATAAGCAGCCAGAATGATCATGGTTATCCAGCCAATTCGCGAAAAACTGATGAATAATGTGATCACTGCCAACAGAAAAAAAACCGTTTCATATTGGATTTTGTTGAACATTTTCTTTTTGAAAATGCTCTGTCCACTCAGGCTCAACCCAAACCAGATCGGGATGAAGACCATATTTAATTCGTGAGCTAACCATGATGGTTCGTAGGCTAAGCCTGATGCTCGCGCTGGGTAAAGCATCCCATTCGCAGAAATGACTGCCTGGACTCGATACATCCACTCTGGAAATCGCTCTAATGCCAACCAGGTTCCATATTGAATCCAAGAAACTGCCATGAGGGCGATTCCACCAATACTGATCCAAAGTAATGCTGTACGCAATTTTTCCTGGCTTTTAACCATGAAAATGGTAACCAGGTAAAAACCCAGACCCATTCCAAAGGTGACCAAAACTTCAGCACTGTTTCTCCACCAAGGGATATCCCGAAAAGTTGGAACAAAATGAAAGTAAGCTAAGAGGGTAGAGATGGTGCCGAAAAGAAAGAAAATAAGTAGAGGTTTAACTTGGTAAGGTAGTTTGCGTCCGTTCTTAAAAAAGGCTGGTAACCACCAAAAAATCAGGATAACCGCCATGGGCAAAAAAGCCAGGGGAGCCACACTGGTTCCACCAAAGGCTCTGGAAAGCAATGTAAAACTACTCACTGGCAATACAACTAGCAGTGTTTTCCATGAGATGGATAACAAGCATTGTGAGAGGGTCATTAGTCCTCAGCCTGAATCTTAAAAACGGGTAATTCAAATACAATTAATGACAAAACCAAGCCAATTAGTGCGCCTGCCAGCATCAAATTACTTCTTGTTCCCTGGACCGATTCCTCCGGGATGGAGGCTGGTTGAAATTGGCTGATTTGCAAGTCTTTGGTCAAGCCTAAAGCTTTAGGTGCTTCAACCAAAATTACATCGTGGGCATTATTAGTAAGATTGTTTACTTCGTCAGCGGTCAGGTTTTGGCAAAAACTGGTTTCGAGTACCATCGGATCAGTTTGGCAATCTTCTATGGAAGTGATGGTCCATTTTGCCTCTGAAACCAGCAAAGCGTGCTCATAAGCTTCACTAAGGCGGTTGAAGGCAACTTCTACCCAATTGCTCGCAATTCTGGCAGCAATCTCAGGGTCCTCATCACGAACTTTGATTACTGTGGTCATCAACCTACGTTCGATCATGCTGGTTTTCTTCAATTGAGCTAATGTCGTCGGATTTCCTGCGGATTCTTCAAGTCTGAGCACTTCATTCGTAATATCCGGATGATACATCAGCTGTCCGATCAATTCCAGTTGAGAGTCCACCATCACTTCGGTTACGTTAGTATCCTGAACCAATTCGAGATTTGTGATGAGGTAAGATTCCGCTTCGTACTTTGGCAGAAAAACTAAGCTTACCAAAAGCCCAACAACAGCAAAGATGATCATTAAGCTGAAACTGACCAGGTATTGGTGCTGTTTCATCTTTAGAAAACCTGGTACAAAATAGTTGCCGGAATAATCACTCAATTTTTGGGTCATAACACTCCTGATCTCGAACTGATTTTAGCATCACCGGGTAAACTTATCAAACCATACATCGACAAAGGCATTTGGATATGAAAACTATTGAAATTTCCAAACCACTACTCTCATGCCAGGATACCCTGGGCGAATCACCCTTGTGGGACCACCGCCGGAATGCGCTCTTTTGGGTGGACATTGACGAGGGTCTCATCCAATCCTACCAACTTTCAAGTCAGGAAACTGAAACATGGGCGGTAAGCAAAAATATTGGCTGTATTGCATTGCATGCCAATGGCGGTTTCATCGTTGCGACTGAATCAGGTTTGAGTTATTGGGACCCAGAAACCTCCTGCAAAAATGAGTTCTTATCGGTTAAGCATTCACACCCGGACAACCTGTTCAACGATGGCAAGGTAGATCCTTTTGGAAGATTTTGGATTGGCAGCAAAGGACCCAAAGGAAGCTCCAACCTTTGGATGTTTCAGGGTAATAAACTTGAGGTCAAAATCAACGATCTTTGGATCAGTAACGGTCTGGATTGGGCAGTGAACGAAGGAGTTTTTTACCACACCGATTCGGGCGATAAGACGATTTATCGCTACGATATTGATTTGAAAATGGCTGAGTTGTCAAACCGCAGCTGCTTTTTCCAGCCAGAAAATGGCACACCTGATGGTTTGACGATTGATAGTGATGGAAATATTTGGACGGCTATCTGGGATGG
>DOEX01000166.1 GCA_003532515.1 Anaerolineaceae bacterium
AATATTGTGCAGATAGAATCCTTTATCCCACCTCACTCCGCCATCACGATAGCCGATGCTTGGCACGTTGGAGTGAGACCGCGAAAAGTCACGGTTTTCCGACACCTTCAAGCGGTCTCATTCCAACCTACGCAACGATTTTTTTTGATTTTCTATACCAACTCTGCCCACGACTCTCAATCCGGACTGATGGCGGTGATATCGCCAAAACCGTTGACTTCGATCACCCAATCACTGCCGGGAACAGCTTGTTGGAAAAGGCTGTAATCAGTGGTGGTGTATTGGTATTCCTCACTTCGGGTGGAAAAAGTAATCGTATACCGTTCTGTCGAAGTACCGAAGCGCTGGTCCATTGTAAGGCTGGTGCTTGGCCAAATTGCGTTGGTGCCATAACCATCCTCAACCAGGGTAGTAATCACCACCCATTGCATAGTGTCGTAGGAGCAATATTCTTCGTAAACCTTGTAGTAACAATCCTGCACAACCTCACCGACGCCTGTGCCGGTATCGATCGTGTAAGGGGTGCCGCAGACTTCTTCAGAATTCTGTTTAGGGGTGTCGGAATCGTAACGATAGCGCATCTGACAATCATAAGTCTGGGCATTGGAGGGAATGTTGGATTCCCAATCACTGGCACGCACCAACTGATAGGCTTCAACTGGCACTTGACGCTGCCAATAAGCCTGAGAAACGGTGGCATCCAGCTGATCGGTCTGGTTCATCCTCGTTAAATACATCACCCCAAAAACACAGCAGGCTAATATCGCAAGAATCATCACGATCAGTGCCCACTTTGGCAGTGGTTTGCGCTCTACTTTCTGGCGGGTCGGATCTGCTTGGTTTGTGGAAGCCGCTTGAACTAGGTCGGTTTCATCTTCAATTATCTCGCCCACAGGTCTGGAGGTTGCCCCCACAGTCAGGTCGCCGCCGCACTTGACACATATCTGGGCTTCAGCCAGATTGCGGGTGCCGCAATAGGGGCAGTGTTTGTCTGGTCCGGCTTTTGCCATGCGGATCAGGGCTTCGTCTTTGATAAAGTTAAATGTAGCAGGGTCTACCCGTTCAAATTTGACATCGATAGGCTGGGGAGCCCCACAGGAGGTGCAAGACCGAATTGCCCCAGGATTACGGGTGCCACAACTGTCACAAGTCCAGACTAATTCAATATATCCGAGCACTTTTCTGGCCATTTTTCAACTCCAAAAAGCTAGTTCAGTTACATATTAAGTATAGCAGAGCTTCAGTTTTCAGGATTCCGATTGTGTCAGGCAATTTCTTTGAAATGAAAGGTGTTGGGTTATGCATTTACTTCAGGCTTAGACTTGATGGTTGCCTGGACAGCCTTCAGACCGAGAATTGCTATCAGAGGGATGCTCCCCAAAACCAGGGGAATATAAACATAAAACGACAGAACCAGCAACGCAAGCATCGCCAGCGAGATGATAAAGGCATAGAGTGGCTGTTTTAGGATGATAACAAAGCCGTTCTTCCAGGCTACCTTTAGGGTTTTATCTTCCTGCAAAAAGAAGCAGGACATGCTAAAAAATTGCCAAATAAACCATAGCACACCCATCAGAATGGTTACTACGGTCAGAAACGGGGCACTTTCCAGCTGGGAGTTGTAATAAAACCAGACGTTGGTAACTAACATAAGGACCACAACCAGGTTGATGGCACCCCAACCAAGGCTTTTGAGAAAATTCTGTTTGAAGCCTGTCCAAAACCCAATCAGACCACTTCGATTGCGATGAGTAAGATCGAGCGATTCCTGGAAAATCCCAAACAGGGCGGCTGGAAGCAGAACAATTGTCAGGCTCAGCAGAATCGCAACCAGCGATACCACCACCTGGTTGCCCCAATCGCCCCACCATAATCTGACTGCATCAACAACGATATCGAAAGCTTGTGCTGGTCGCATATTTACCTCTGGTACAAATTATAATTGTTCTGGAAGAGTAGAGGTGAAGGTGCTTGAAAGTAATAATTGTTTTGTAGTAGTAATCGACGTGCAGGGAAACCTGGCAAAAGTAGTAGCGGATTCAGAGTTTGCAAACGATAATGTCAGAAAACTTATTGAAGGCAGCCTTGAATTGGGTCTGCCTGTCTTTCTTACAGTGCAAGCTCCAGAAAAAATTGGGAACACCACAGAAACGATTCGCGCATTGCTGCCTGAGCATCACGAATATCCCCGAACTACCTTCAGCATTTGGAAAGACGAAGCTCTGAGGGTTGCTATTTTACAAACCGGAAAGAAACAAGCTTTGCTATGCGGATTCGAAAGCCACATCTGTCTTTATCAGAGCGCCATTGACCTGCAAAAGAACGGTTTTGATGTCTGGATGGTCGCTGATGCCGTTTCGTCTCGGGCTTTGGTCAATAAAGATATTGCATTGGCCGAATTAAGAGCGGAAGGCGTTCATCTTACCAACGTAGAAACCGCCCTCTTCGCCCTCTTGCGTGACTCCCGCCATCCATCGTTCAAGACGATCTCAAACCTAATCCGCTAATCTGGTTGAACCGAATTTACGAAACTCTAATACTGACAGTGTAAGATCGATTAAAAATAAAAATTGGAGAACTTATGACGACAGAAACTATTCCTTCAAAGAAAAAAAGAAAATCCCGCTGGTGGCTGACCATTTTGATCCTGCTGGCAATTGTTGGCGCCTTTTTATTAATCAATAATTATCGTCAACAGCAAGCGATGCAAGCAACGATTGCCGATCTACGCACCACGCCTCTTACCCGCGAAACCTTGCAAACCACCATCAGCGGTACCGGAAACGTACGACCGCGCCAATCTGTAACCCTGCTCTGGAAGAGCAGCGGAACTGTCAGTGGTTTCGATGTTGCCGTTGGTGATACTGTTGAGGCTGGTCAGGTTTTGCTTAGCCTGGACGAGAATAACCTGCCTGCGGAGATTATCCAGGCATCGTTGAACAAAATCACAGCCACCCAGGCGCTCGATAATCTGGAAGCCAACATCCTGCTGCAGCGTGCAACCCTCAACAACAATGTTGCTTCAGCCCAAACTGCCATTGCCGATCTTGAAACGCAATTGCTCAACCTTGAGTCTCGTGAATGCGAGAGCTGGCGGGTCGATAACCTGCGTGCTGACTACGAAAACGCACTGGAGGCATACCAAAACTGGTCAACCGAATCGGGTTGGTTCCGCGTTCAGACTACCAAAAAAGCCCTTGATTACTGCGCCCCTGAGGTGATCTCGCAGCAGATTGATGCCCTGCAAAGCCAGCTTGACTTACAAAAAGAGAATGTAGCTCTATGGCAGCAGGATTTGGAAAGAATCCAATTTGGTCCGGACCCCTTGGAAGTTGAAAAACTGGAGTTGCAGCTCAGCCTGGCAGAAAAACAACTTGAAAACCAGTACATTAAAGCACCCTTTGCCGGTAGAATCCTTAGCTTAAATCAGGATCCAGGAGACCAGGTCAGCCCTGGTAGCGTGGCAGCCCAGGTTGCCGATGTAAGCGAATTGTTCGTTGAAGTTCCGATTTCAGAGGTTGATATTCCCACCATTGAGACCGGTCAGCCCGTCACCTTATTTTTTGATGCTTACTTTGAAGAGGAATTTTCAGGTGTGGTTTCCGATATTTCAGAGAGCGGTGACCGCAGCACGGGTGTTGTCAATTACACAGTTACAATCAAAATGGAAAACCAATCTGACAAGATCAAGCCCGGCATGACCGCAGCCGTAAGCGTTCTCACCGCTGAAAAGCCCAACACCCTTGTTATTCCATCGCAATCAATTTTTTCGCGCGACGGTCTGAATTACGTCTACGTCTTACGAGATGGCCAATTAGAAATGGTGCAGGTCACGGTTGGAGCTTATTCAAACCAATCGATCGAAGTGCTGAAAACAGAGATTGCTGAAGGCGAATTAATTGTCATTAATCCGCCAATCGATATTATCTCGAATTTTGGTATGGGTCAAAGGATGCCCTAAGTGACTGACAACAAGCTTACCCCCGTAATAGAAATTCGGGATCTCACCAAAGTTTTCCACCTTGGTAAAGGCAATGACGTGCATGCTTTACGGGGTGTCAGCCTGGACATTTTCCCAGGTGAAATGGTTGCCATCATGGGTCCAAGCGGCTCTGGTAAATCGACGCTCATGAACATGATTGGCTGCCTGGACACGCCCAGTGGTGGTCAGTATTACCTGGATNNTTCATCTTCCAAAAATACAACCTGCTTGCACGCGCTAACGCTGTTGAAAACGTGGAGTTGCCTCTGCGTTATAGCGATGACCCTACCAACATGAGCGAGCGAGCCAAAGCCATGCTTGAGCTGGTAGGTCTCGGTGATCGCTTCAATCATAGACCCAACGAACTCTCTGGAGGGCAGCAACAGCGAGTTGCTGTTGCTCGCGCTCTTATTAATGACCCCGCAATCATTCTGGCAGATGAACCAACCGGCAATCTGGATTCCGTTTCGGGGCAAGAAGTAATGGATTTGCTCCTGAAATTGAACCGCGAGAAAGCAACGACTATTGTAGTCGTAACCCACGATCAAGGCGTCGCCAGCAAGGCTCAACGTACGATTCGGCTTTTTGACGGCAAAATAGTGGAAGGGGAGAGTCACTAATGACCTTCTTACGCGTTCTTAAAGAATCACTTTCCAGCATTTTCTCCAATAGAATGCGCTCTTTTCTGACTGTTTTGGGGATCGTGATCGGGGTTGGTGCGGTCATTGGCATGTTATCCATCGGCGCAGGAGCCTCAGAAAGCATCTTGGGTCAAATCGAGTCGATCGGCACAAATACCATTTATGTAATGAACGGTGGGGGTGAGGAAGTTACCAATCCCAAACCGCTCACACTTACTGATGTTGAGGCTCTTTCCAATCGTTTGCGTGCACCGCATATTTTACGCGTCACACCAGTGATAATGGCGCAAACCTCTTTTTCCGTTGGAGATGCCAGCCTTAAAACCTCAGTTTTCGGCAGCTATTCTGAATATGCTGAAGTGACAGGTGTTGAACTGGATGAGGGCAATTACCTTAGCACAACAGATATAGATACACGCGATGCTGTGGTTGTGATTGGACCTGATTTGGCAGAAGAGCTGTTTGGTCGGAATAGTGGTGTGGTTGGAAACTCGGTTCGGATCAATAACTTTCCCTACCGCGTGATTGGGGTCACCAAAGCTCAAGGTGGCACGCAATTCAACAACCCGGATATGCAGGCATACATGCCCATCACCACCATGCAATTGCGAGTAGTGCGTCAAACAGTTCCTGATTCAGTTCAATATATTATTATCCAGGCACAGGACGCTCAGTCGATCAATCTGGCAATTGAAGAAGCTACGCAGGTGTTGCGAGAAACTCATCGGCTGACCCCCAGGCAACCCAACGACTTTA
This sequence comes from Anaerolineaceae bacterium, assembly GCA_003532515.1. Classification (GTDB taxonomy): domain Bacteria; phylum Chloroflexota; class Anaerolineae; order Anaerolineales; family Anaerolineaceae; genus Mesolinea. The sequence goes on from DOEX01000166.1 coordinate 5,380, forward strand.
CTCTGACTAACCAGGAAGATATCTTAGCCATCGCCAACTCGATTACCAGCATCCTAACCATTCTTTTGGCAGGCATCGCTGGGATTTCGCTATTGGTCGGTGGCATCGGTATCATGAATATCATGCTTGTAACCGTGACCGAACGTACTAATGAGATTGGCTTGCGCAAAGCTTTGGGTGCCCGAAAAGCGGACATAATGCTCCAGTTCCTGACTGAATCAGCCTTACTCAGCCTGATCGGAGGCATCTTTGGGATTGCGTTAGGCTGGGCTTTTGCTCTGATTATAGGCACCATTGCCGCTAACACGGGTACACCACTCACACCAGTCGTTCAGGTTCAAGCGGTTTTACTGGCAACCCTGTTTTCCATGCTGGTGGGTGTCTTCTTTGGCTGGTACCCAGCCCGTCAAGCTGCCAACCTCCAACCCGTTGATGCCCTGCGATACGAATAAGCAATAGGCGGAGGGAGATGAACTCCCTCCGTACGGCTGGGGCTTTATTACCCTGTTAGGGCGTCTCCAGCCGCTGCGCTTGCGACCGTGCCGGTGTCCTCACCGAGCACGCGATCTGACCGAAAGGTCTCCATTTGTTTTGCTGCTAGGCCGGGTTCCGACCCTGATGAACCCGGCAGTCTGGTTCGCCAACCTGATTTTTGCACGATTATGCACTAACGTGCCTCAATCTTTATTCCTCAGTCACTGCGAGACTCTTTGCCATCAGGCCTATAAGTTTCAGGGTGCGTGTTTTTTGGCAAAGGGTCGTGGCAGTCTGCCTTTTAGTTGTCATTATCATAAAAAGCAGTAGAGTTGTTATAAAAACCATATACAAGCCGATTGCCGCGCCGTTTTGCCAACCAACTAATCCATGCTCTGTTTAGGCTTAATGGAAAAACGGCTCGCAATGACGATATGTTGCCCGAACATTACTATCGCCCAAATAAAAACGACTGCAGCTGCAGGCGTTATTAAAATAATCAATAAAATTCCTATCCACCAATCCCAGTTACCAGTGCCAGCAACAAGCCACCAGCTATGACACTGCCAAGCTGACCAGCGGTGTTTGCTCCCATGGCATGCATGAGGATAAAGTTGGTTGGGTCTTCTTCGAGTGCCATTTTAGCCGAGAGACGTCCAGCCATTGGGAAGGCAGAAATACCGCAGGCACCGATGAGGGGGTTGACCTTGCCGCGGGTGATGACAGCCATCAATTTGCCAAAAAGCAGTCCGGCGATGGTGTCGATCACGAAAGCCAACAAGCCTAAAAGTAAAATCTTGATTGTGCTCAGGTTCAGAAAACTTTGGGCAGTCATGGTTGAGCCAATAGCCAAACCCAGGAAGAGCGTGGCGATATTGATCAGCTCGTTTTGTGCCGTCTTGCTGAGGCGATCGACCACCAGTGCTTCCCGCAGCAGGGTGCCAAGCATCAATGCTGCCATCAAAGGCGCGGCATCAGGTGCAACCAAAGCCACAAGCAACGTGACCAGCAGTGGGAACAACACCAGCGTTAGACGGGAGACAGGTTTTGGCGAATACTCCATGCGGATCAGACGTTCTTTGCGGGTGGTCATCAGTCTCATAATCGGTGGCTGAATGATCGGGATCAGGCTCATATACGAATAAGCTGCCACGGCAATCGGTGCAATAATGCTGGGCGCCAGCCTTTCACCAACAAAAATGGCGGTCGGTCCGTCGATCGCACCAATGCTGCCGATAGCGGCGGCTTCGTTCAGGGGGAAGCCAAGCAAAATTGCCAGGAGCAGGGTGAAATAAATCCCAAACTGCCCGGCAGCCCCCAGCAAAACCAGGCTGGGTTGTGAAAGCAGCGGGCTGAAGTCGATCATGGCACCCACACCAACGAAAATCAACAGGGGGAAGAGCTCAGTTTTGATGCCCGCATCGTAAATGACTTTCATGAAGCCGACTTCGTTGGACATGCCCAAATTGGCGAGCAGACATCCGAATCCAATCGGCAGAAGCAAAACAGGTTCGTATTCTTTCCAGATTGCCAGGTAGATCAACACCAGCCCTGCCACGATCATGGCAGCGTTACCCCAGGTGAAAGCAGCGAAGCCTTTGCTCAGGTCTTGAAATAGTTGGGTGAAATCCATTGACCCTCCTACCCTTCAAAAGTCATGATTGGCTGATTGTGCTTCACCAAATCACCAGGATTAACGTAAACCGAAGCAATCTTGCCATTTCGGTCAGCCTTGATCGAATTCTTCATTTTCATCGCTTCAAGCACGTACAGTTCCTGCCCACTGCTAACCGACTGACCTTCTCTCACCTCGACCGAGATGATCACACCCGGTAAAGGTGCATTGAGAGTCAGACTGCCAGCGGCTGCTGGAGCCGGTGCAGCGACAGCAGCGACAACAGGTGTTGGCGTGCTGCTATTGGCTGCCGGGATGGAAGCTTGTTCTTCTTCTGGCCAAACTTCATAGGTCTGTCCATCCACCTCGGCGATGATTGGTCTGGCGGTCAAATCCTTCAGGGTTACCTGGTATTGTTTTCCTTCAATGGTGAGATTTACTTTCATCGATTCCGTCCTCTGATGGTGTTTGAATAGAGTTGTTGGGTTCTGCCGGCGGTCCACCAGGCATTTTCATTGCTGGCGCTGGCACCCTGCTGGGGCGCGAAGCCGGCTGTTGACGCCTGGCTTTCGAGCGCATATGCAACCGCGATGGCTGCTGCCAGGGCAGCTTTGGTATGGCTGGCAGGTACTGCTTCGGATTCGCCCAGGCTGGTTTCGGCAAGTGGCGCTTCCTCTTCAACTTCTGGTTTGTTGGTCAGTTTCACCAACAGCACCATGATGCCCCATAGTGCCAAAATCATCAAAAAAACCAGCCCCATGCCAACAGCAGTGATCAGTAAACCTTGACTGATAACAGACATGTTCACCGCCTAAACCGGCATGTTGCCGTGCTTGCGGGCAGGGTTCATCTCGACCTTGTTCTCAAGCGCATGCAGAGCTTCGATGAGCTTCTGGCGGGTTTCTGCCGGCTCAATGACCTCATCGATGTATCCAGCTTTGGCTGCCGCGTAGGGGTTGAGGAAATCTTCCTGGTATTGCTGGGTCAGGCGTTCGCGCTCGGCTTGAGGGTCTTTAGCGGCGTTGATTTGGCGACCATAAAGGATATTCGCGGCACCTTCGGCACCCATCACGGCGATTTCAGCGGAAGGCCAGGCATAGGTGATGTCCGTGCCCAGGAATTTACTGCTCATGACCACGTAAGCACCGCCGTAAGCCTTGCGGGTGACCACGCTTACTTTTGGAACGGTTGCCTCAGCATAAGCAAAGAGCACTTTGGCACCATGGCGGATCACGCCGCCGTGTTCCTGGTGAACACCGGGTAAAAAGCCGGGGGAATCAACAAAAGTCACGATGGGCAGGTTGAAAGCATCACACATACGCACAAGCCGGCTGATTTTGTCGGCGGAATTAATATCCATCACACCAGCCATCATGGCTGGTTCCTGCGAAACCACACCCACCGCGCGTCCAGCCAGGCGTGCCAGCCCGACGATTGCATTGGGGGCATAACCAGCCTGGACCTCAAAGAAGGAACCCTGGTCCATGATCGCCTGGATCGCGTCTTTCATGCTGTAGGGCTGATTGGGGTCCTCTGGAACAATATTGTTCAGCATCACGGAACGACGATTAAGGGGGTCACTGCTTTGCGCAACTGGAGCTTGCTCAACATTGTTGGAAGGAAGGTACGAAAGTGCCTGGCGAGCCAGGGCGATGGCTTCTTGTTCGTTATCACCGACCAGCTGGCAGTTGCCGCTGACCGTTAGATGAACATCTGCTCCACCGAGCGTCTCTGAATCCACTTCTTCGCCGGTTACGGTCTTGATCACAGCTGGTCCAGTCAAAAACATGTAGGATTGTTTGCGAACCATGATGACCAGGTCGGTCACGGCAGGCGAGTAAGAGGCACCGCCAGCGCAGGGACCCATGATCAGGCTGATCTGGGGAACCACACCGGAATAAATCGCATTGCGGCGGAAGATTTCAGCATAACCGCCCAGGCTGTAGACGCCTTCCTGGATGCGCGCGCCGCCTGAATCGATCATGCCCACGATGGGTGAGCCGGTTTTTACTGCCAAGTCCATCACGCGGCAAATCTTGTCAGCTTGCACCTTACCCAGCGAGCCGCCCTGGAAGGTAAAATCCTGCGCGTAGACGTAAACAGTTCGTCCGTCCACCTGTCCATAGCCAGTCACAACACCGTCACCAAAACCAGACTTGCCTTCCGGATCATTCAGACCGGTGGTTAGGGCTCCAATTTCACGGAAACTACCCTTGTCGAGCAGCAGTTCGATGCG
>DOEX01000120.1:0-16154 GCA_003532515.1 Anaerolineaceae bacterium
ACACTGCTCATCGCGCCATCTTTCCGGCAAGCCATTCTGCCAAAGGAACCATCCATTACCAGTTTGAGACTCCATTCAGCCAGCTGCGTCGCTAAGAGGCGGTCTGCTGCCGTCGGGGTTCCCCCGCGAACAAGAGAGCCGAGGATGGTGATGTGTGTGTCGATCCCTGTGGCTGAGCCAAGACGATTGGCGAGCAAGAGTGTTTGGGCTGAGTAATTGTTCTCGATTTTCTCGAAGGTTTTTTCCTTCTCTTCACTCGTGCCACCCTTCTTCTGGGCAGCCATTTCCATGAATTCTACTAATTCACGTGGTCTGGCTTTCTCTGCTACTGTCACTAAAGAGAAAATGCGTCCAGCTTTCTTTCGCTCCTGGATAGCTTCGATGATCACGTCGAAATGATAGGGGATTTCGGGAATTAAAATCACGTCCGCACCAGCTGCCAGCCCCGCGCCTAAGGTCAGCCAGCCTGAGGAATTGCCCAGTAATTCAACGATCATAATGCGATGGGTCGCGTTAGCGGTGGTATGAAGCCGATCAATTGCCTGGGTTGCAATTTCGCGGGCGCTGTCAAAACCTATGCATTTATCTGTGCAAGGGACATCATTCTCTGCGGAACGAGGTAAAGTGATAATGTTCAAACCAGCCTGGCTGAGTTTGTAAGCTGCCAATTGACTGGACTTGTCACCAATACAGACCAGGGCATCCAGCTGGTTCTGTTTATAGGAATCTACTGCCTCCTGGGTCCGATCGACAATTTCTTCCCCTTCTTCCATCGCGAAGGGGACCTGGCGGCTTGTCCCTAAAATTGTTCCCCCTTCGGTTAAGATACCCGAAAGCAGTCCTTCTGTTAATAGATCCATCGTTCGATTTTGAACCAGTCCCGAAAAGCCATCCCGGAAGCCAACCAACTCGACATTCGTCAGGCTCGAAGCAGCTTTACCAAATCCTCGGATAGCAGCGTTTACGCCTGGGCTATCACTACCAGCGGTTAGAATACCAATTTTCATCTGACACACTCCTCATTTTCAGGATAACCTTATTATAGCCGGGTCAGGCACTTTTTCGGGAAATGTCGATTTGACCTTAGACCTGTGATGTATTTACAAAAATTATTGGTATCATTATAAGAAAAGGAGCACATGATGGAAACAAATGACAATTTACTCCAGGAACTTAGCCTGTTACGCGTAGCTATTGAACGAATTGCCGACGCGCTAGAGGGCATCGATGAAAAGTTAGACGACCTTATTGAAACGGAAGAGTATGATTACTCCACTTTGACTGACCTGCTTGGTCTGGAAAAAGATGAAGAATTTGACGAAGAATTCGAGGAAGACGATTTTGACGAAGACTTCGATGAAGAAGAGCAACACGACTGAGCTTCCTTCTGAGCATTCACATATTTAGAATTAAAAAAACAACCGCCCAATTCAGAGCGGTTGTTTTGTGCCGAGTCACGGACTCGGACCGTGGACCCTTCAATTTTCAGTCGAATGCTCTACCAACTGAGCTAACTCGGCGTGAGAAAAGATTTTACCCGGTCGTTTAGTAGCTGTCAAGCAAAACGCCTGCTAAGCTACAACCGGGATGCTAAAATGAAAATCCGACCCTTGCCCCAGGGTTGATTCAACCCAGGCTTTGCCCCCATGACCCTGGACAATAGCCTTCACAATCGCCAAACCAAGCCCACTCTGGCTCTCATCAGTATGCCGGCTTTTATCGACCCGATGAAAATGATCAAAGATGTAGGGTATCTCTCTCTCAGGGATTCCCTCGCCATTATCGCTCACGGTGAAGCGGACAGACCGTTTAGTTTCAGCACCCATCCCTTGGTCGATTTTCGCGCTTAATTTAACATTTCCACCTTCGGGTGTGTGCCTCATGGCATTGACTACCAGATTTTCCATCACCTGGACCAGGCGCATTTCATCTCCCAGAATCGTGGGTAAATTTTCAGGTGATTCAACCGTCAGATTGATTTTCTGTTCGTTGGCTCGTAAATCAAACAATTCACGGGTTTGCTGTAACAATTTGTAAGGTTCGATCGGTTGCAAGTTGAGGGATAACGCACCAGCATCAGATTGGCTGAGCAGACGCAGGTCAGCCACCATGCGATTAAGCCTGGTCACTTCAGAGTAAAGCATACTCAGCCGTTCCTGCGTAGGTTCCAGGTCTCCATCGCGCATCGATTCAATGTAACCACCGATTACAGTCAGCGGTGTACGCAAATCGTGGGCGATATCAGCGGTCATACGTTTCCGTTGGCGGTCGCTTTGCTCAATTTCGGCACTCATCTGGTTGAAGGCCTGGCTTAATTCACCCAGTTCATCCTTGGAATGCACATTCACCTTTTGGCTCAAGTCTCCTGCCGCCAGGTTTTGAGCGGCAGCAGTTAGTTCAATCACTGGGCGGGTCAGGCTGCGGGAAAGCAAGATTCCTACCAATGCTGCGATGATTATAGTGATTAGCAATGTCAGAAGCAAACTGGTTTTCGAGCGATCCAGGAAAAGTTGTTCTGCCTGGGTGTAGACGACGTTTCGCCTTTGGGCAAACAAGGTGCCTACAGTTCGTCCATCGGATTCTACGGAAACACCTTCCGCAATCGTTTCAGGAGATAGTTGTTCGCCTTCGTTATAAAGACCCTCAATTCCGACAATAACCTTGCCAGAAGCATCTGCAAGGGCATACTCGCGCCCTCCGGCATTGCTTGTTTGTACAGGCTGGCTAGTGGTTGAGGATTGTTGCGTCCGACGAAATGCGCCTGATCCGCCTTGCCCCATACCCTGACCGCCTTGCATTCCTCCGTTGACGCCCGTCCCACCCATCATGGTTTCCAATACGGGTTCCACACCATCCCAGCTCTGGTTAAGAGCAAAATAATCTTCCACATCAGTCAGTTTTGTATAAAATTGCTGATCGAAAACATATTGCTCGAAACTCGTAGTATTTATGGAGAGAAATACGATCGTTAGCAATGAAGCCGTTAGGACCGCAGTGAGAATAAAGGCAAGCGCCAGCTTGAAGCTGATGGAGCGTTTCACCTGGCTCCTTTTTGAGCAATACGATAACCTACACCAAAGACAGTTTCGAGATACTCTGGGTTGGCGGGGTCTTGTTCAATTTTTCGGCGTAAATTCCGCATATGCACATTTAAGGTGCTCTCCAAACCAGTAAAGCCACTTTCAAATAGGCGGTCAACCAATTCAGAGCGGGTAAATACCTTGCCAGGAGTGCGCATGAGGGTGTGGAGTAGGTCAAACTCGAGCGGTGTCAGATTGATCGATTCTCCTCTTACCGAAACAAGGTGGGATCCCCGGTCCAGGAGGATATCACCTACGCGCAAGTACTCCTGTGGCTCAGGTTGTCCATTATGACGACGTAGAGTGGCACGGATGCGAGCGACCAGCTCACGCATGCGGAAGGGTTTTACCACGTAATCATCCGCCCCCAATTCCAACCCCAGCACGGCATCGGTTTCTTCCTCCCGGGCAGTTATGAAGATCACAGGGATCTGGCTTTCTCTGCGGAAAGCAGACAGAAATTGGTAACCATCCATCCCAGGCATCATTACATCCAAAAGAACCAAATCAGGATGCTCGTGGCGGGCAGTAAAAAGAGCACTCTGACCGTCGCCTGCCTGTACCACGCGGTACCCCTGGCTGGTCAGATATTCTTTGAGAAGCTTTCGGACATTAGTTTGGTCATCCACGACCAGGATTGTTTCGCTCATAGGCTTAATTATAGGCGGAAAGTGTACACAAAAGATATTCAGAAAAGGTTTAGTATCTTAGTTCAAAGTTGCAAAATCCAAGGCCAGAGCCCAACTTCCTGCACTTCTTTTTTTCCGGTACAATAATCACAAGAAACTACAAGCATTGGCAATTAATCGGAGGACCTTATGGACCCTTTAACAATGATACTGATAGCGATTGGTCTGATCCTGGTGATCATAATTATCATCATCCTGGTCAGAACCTTTCAATACCCGATCTCAACCTTAGAGCCAGAGCCAATCGTTCTGACGGAGATTGACGGTGAGGAAGTTGCAAACCATATCGGTTTAGCAATTCAGATGAAAACAATCAATCATGTCGACCCGGACAAGGTCGATCCTATACCCTTCCAGGGGCTGCACAATCTGATCAGCATGCTCTATCCAGAGGTGGAAGAGTATCTTGAGCGCGAGGTGATTGGGAATTACTCGCTGCTTTACACCTGGAAAGGTAGTGACTCTAATCTTGACCCTATTGCTCTGACCGCCCACATGGATGTGGTTCCCGCCAGGGAAGATCCGGCTTCAGGCTGGACATATCCACCCTTCAGCGGTACTGTGGCAGATGGTTATGTTTGGGGGCGCGGCGCGATCGACTGCAAAGGGGTCATGATCGGTATCCTGGAAGCTGTCAATTTCCTGCTTAAAGTTGGTTTCCAACCGAGACGCACGGTCTATCTTGCTTTCGGGGAAGACGAAGAAGTTTCAGGCGCACGCGGAGCGGCTCAAATTGCACGGACACTGAAAGATCGAGGGGTGAGCCTCTCCTTCCTTTTAGACGAAGGTGGAGCAATCTCGCAAGGCTCTATTCCCGGCGTGGAAGCACCAGTAGGGTTGGTAGGCGTTGCTGAAAAAGGGCATCTTTCCCTGGTTTTACGCGCCGAGACCGCTGCCGGTCACGCCTCTGCTCCTGGACAGGTTACTTCCATCGGGGCGTTAGCCCTCGCAATTGCCACACTCGAGAACAATCCCTTCCCGCAGGACCTGGATTTTGTTGAGTTTATGATGAGTTTCCTCGCTGATGAACTTGCTTTCACACAGAAAATGGCACTGGCAAATCGCTGGCTTTTTGGCAAGTCTGTTGCAAAACGCTTTGCTGCCACTCCAGCAGCGAACGCCAACACGCGCACAACGATTGCGCCAACAATTATCAAGGGTGGGCACACAGAGAATGTGCTGCCAGCCGCGGCTGAAGCGATCGTCAATCTTCGCCTGATGCCAGGTGACTCACTTGTAGACGTTTACAAACAGGTCAATGACCTGGTCGGTGATGATGTGGTCACGGTGCTGCCGGCTCACGATGAAAGCCTTTATGGTGATCATTCCTGGGATCCAACCGAGGTTTCAGACGTCGATTCACCCCAATTTCACATTTTACTTGACCTCATCAAAGCAACGATACCCGGTGCCAGAGCTGTTCCCTACTTGATGAATGGAGCGACCGATGCCCGCCACTATATGCAGATCTGTGATCGTGTCTTCCGTTTCTCACCATTTGTCCTGAGTAAGGAAGAGAACCGCTCGGTGCATGGTATCAACGAACGTCTCTCTTTCGAAAACGCGGCCACAATGGTTGGCTTCATGATCGAATTAATTGAACAGATGTCAAGCATCCCAACCGATTTTTATGGCGATGAGGAAGAAGAAGGGACAGACGAGGAGGAATCTGAACGAGTCGCGATTCGGAAGATTGACGCACCCTTACCCACCCGAACCATGCGGAAGCCTGAAGTGGAAGAACCTGAACTCCTGCCAGAGAATGACGAACCGTTTAGCGATGATGAATTCGAACCTCTGTTTGAGGACGACGAACCCCTGCAGATTAAACCGCTGAAAGAAAAGTAAAAAAAATCAAAGACCCCTGAACAGGGGTCTTTTTTTGGTCCCCTATAAGACGAGCACGTGTTCTGTCAATACCCCAACTCGATCCATTCAACACCCGTTATAATTCTTTTCGGGATAACAAATGAACAGAAAAAACATTCTCCTGCTTGTCATAATTGGGGTAATCATCCTGGCTGTGGGCACATTTTTCACCATCAAAATTGCGCGCGATACTATTTTCGTCTATGAGGATACTTCTACTTTGGAGCCGAGTATCTCTGCTTCTATGGATGAAATTGAGCGACAGGTCAGCCAGCTGCGCGGTCTGAAGATTGAGGCAGAAGTTCCACGGCGCCTCATGTCCACAACTGAATTGCGCCAGGTTGTTTTGGATGACTTTTTAGAAGGTTATAAAGCACAGGACGAAGAGCGGGATCTGATAGTGATGAATCTTTTTGGCTTTTTGCCGGCTGAATTCACCCTTAGTGATTTTTACCTGGATCTATATTCCGAGCAAATTGCAGGCTTTTATGACTCAGTAGAAACAGAGATGTTCGTGGTCAGTGACAGTGGATTTGGTGGAATGGAGCGTTCCACCTATGCTCATGAGTTTGTGCACACGCTGCAAGACGAGCATTTCGATTTCGAAGATAGTCTTGGTTTCACAGACGAAGCCTGCCAGGACGATTCTGAACGTTGTATGGCGCTCCAGTCGCTCATTGAAGGAGACGCCACCCTCACTGAGCAACTATGGTTTCAACAATATGGCACGCAGCAAGACATGCAAGACCTCCAAAATTTCGCAACAACGTTCTCAAGCCCGGTGTACGATTCCGCTCCGGAAGCCTTGAAGGAAGCGCTGATTTTTCCTTATATCTATGGGGGAAAGTTTGTACAAGCTCTCTATGCTCAGGGCGGTTTTAAGGCAATTGATGCCGCTTTTTCAACGACTAACCCGGTTTCATCAGAGCAGATCATGCACCCTGCCGCCTACCCCGATGATCTTCCAAACAACCCCACTCTGCCAGACCTGGAATCTGCCCTGGGGAATGGCTGGCACGAAATCGAAAACGACACTTTGGGTGAATGGTATGTATACCTGATTCTTGCGAAAGCATATAACCCGCAATTCCGCCTCTATGATAGCCTGGCACTGGATGCTGCTGAAGGTTGGGGTGGTGATGCGTATTCCGTCTTGAAGAACGATGAAACAGGGCAGGTCGCCGCGTTGGTTTCATTCAACTGGGACACAACAGCAGACGCAAACGCCGCTTTTAAGGCTTTTAGCAACTATTCCGACCTGCGTTTCGGTCCGGTGACAGCAGATGGGCATTGGCAGGGCAGCGATTATTACAGCGCCCTTCAACAAACCAGCCCAGGGAACTTTGTTTGGGTTCTGGCTCAGGATCTTGCCACCCTGCAAACACTGCAGGCTGCCATTGAGGACTGAGAAAATGTCAGTCCAACCTTTGGATGTCACCCGGATCAGAGCTCTTATTTTTGATGTCGACGGTACCTTGTCTGACAGCGATGACCACTTGGTCGAACGGGTGAACCAGAAGCTACAATTTCTCCAGGGAGTGTTCGGAGAAAGCAATCTCAAGTTGTTTTCGCGCTGGTTTGTCCGCACGGCGGAAGGTCCGGGGAACTGGATGCTCGAAACCGCCGATCGACTCGGTTTTGACAACCTGATCGCTGCCTTTCTCGACAAACGTGCCAACGCGCGTGAAATATTGGCTCATCACTACCCTGTTATCCCCGGAGTAGTGCCAATGCTTGAAGCGCTTTCTTCCCGATATCCTTTCGCGATTGTGACTGCCAGGAACGAAGTGACCACCTCACGATTCTTAAAAATCAATCATCTGGAGCCTTACTTTCCGATCGTGGTCAGTTCGCAAACCTGCCGGCTCACCAAGCCCTTCCCAGACCCATTGTTGCATGCGGCTGAAAAGTTGGGTGTTCCCATCGAATCCTGTTTAATGATTGGGGATACGGTCACTGATGTCCGAGCCGCCAAGGCAGCCGGAGCACAATCTGTGTCTGTATTATGCGGTTTTGGTACAGAAAAAGAGCTGCTCAAAGCCGGCACTCACGCCATTTTGCCCTCAACCAGCTTGTTGGCAAATTTTCTTTTTGAAGTTCATATCGAGCAATTGTAGATATTTACAATGGGATTTTTTCTTGCTCTGGCTGCGGGTCGCTTTCGATCAGCTTTCCACCAGGGAATTGACTGTCAAGTGTCATTACGCGCTTATCTAAAAATCCAAATATCGCAATCCCTAAACCGACAATTCCACCAACCACATAGACAGCTGAAACACCAAAGCGTTCAGCAATGGGGGCACTTAAGAACAAACCGATGGGCATCAAACCCATGCTCATGCTGGAAAGAACGGTAAAAACGCGACCCTGGTACTCTGGAGGGACTTTGGTTTGCAGCAATGGACCCAGAGAACCATTGGCGAAAGATGCCGCCATGCCAATCAAACCTGCCAATAAAACTGAAACCAGGTAGGCTGTGGGTGGCAACAGACCAACACCAAAAATTCCAAGGCTGATGCCCAGAATGCCGATCATGATCGAAATGACTTTTCGCTTGAACCCACCCCAAACACCCAAAACTAACCCGCCAACGATCGCCCCAATCCCCATGGCAGCCTGCAACCAGGCTAGTTCCTGGGCACCTTTATTGAAAAATTGAGTAATCAGCAGGGGCATCAGATTGCCTGGTGGAGCTAAAAACAAGTTGATTGAACTGGCAATCAATATGACGATCAACAGCCCCGGCCAAGTGAGGATGTATTTGAAACCAAATTTTACATCCGCTAATAACGACTTTGGGGTGACCTTCTGGCTGGTGCTGACAGACTTTGGTTGGGGTACTTTCACAAAAAAAAGTAAGAGCAGGATCGCAATAGCCGCTGTGACAATGTCCACTGCTAACACACCCTGGATGGGTAAGAGTGCCAAAAGAAGAGCACCCAAAGCAGGCGAAAAGGTATCGATCAGCCCACCAACCGCCTGGTTGATACCCCCCAGGCGGGTCAGGTGTTCTTTTGGCACCATCAGGGTAATCGATGCGGTTTTTGCTGGTCCCTGGAAAATACCAGCCAGGGAACGGATGAAAAGGATCAGGTAAATGTGCCAGATTTGGATAAGGTCGAAGGCAAACAGGAGTGCCAGACCTGCCGTGGCCAGGGCGACCACCAGGTCAGCGAGGATCATCACGCGCTTGCGATTCCAGCGGTCCACCAATGCGCCCACAAAAGGACCCAGGAAGATATTGGGGATTAAGGCTGCCGTCGTGGCAGCTGCCAAAACAGTGGCGGAACCAGTGAGCTTGGTGACATACCAGACCAGCGCAAATTGCACCAGGCTGCTGCCCAGCAAAGACACGATCTGACCGATGAACATTGGCAAAAAATTCGCCAGCCAATTGGTTGGAATTTCCAATTCTGATTGGGGTTGTTGCTGACCATTGGCAGGCGGTGTGGTGGTTTCAGGGTTGTTTGTCATCTCAATTTTTCCGTGACAATGATTGTACCTTTGTTTCCTCTCCCTCCGCCAACCTTCGCATCAGTCATAGCAACGGCTGGAGTCGAGCCCCAGTCGTACGGGAGGGGCTTGCTCCTCCCGCTTACCTTATTTTGAAATTGGAAACATTCTCGCATTAGTCCGCTACATTGGAGTTCGCAGTGTTGGCGGATAGGATCGCCCTTACAGGGCAATAGAGCCCTATCCCTACGGAGGTGAAAGCAAGGTTAACCATTAATTTCAGAAAATCCTGGCGAATTGGTACTATTGAACCATGAAGAAACTGTTGTTTTTCCTTTCAATCTTTGGACTGTTAATCCTGGCAGCTTGTGGAACTGAAGGAACTCAGGTATCAATGGATGCCACGTTGCCTTCTTCCTTGCGCTCAACCTCCACCCAAGCACCAACCTGGAAGGATACTGCTTCGATTCCGGTAGAAGAAACCAGCCAGACCCTATCCCAAGTTGAACCCACATCAACACCTGAGGCAATTTCGGTTGCTGCTGAAAACCTGCAGACCCCTTGGGAAATTGCTTTTCTTCCGGATGGACGCATGCTGATCACTGAACGCCCCGGCACCCTTACATTGCTTCAAGCGGATGGAGTGCGCATACCGATCAGCGACGTATATGAACGCAGCGAAAGTGGTTTGCTGGGGCTAGCTCTGCACCCCGATTTTGCAGAAAACCAATGGTTATACCTCTTTCTAACCTATGAAGCCAGCGGTGGGTTATGGAACCGGGTGGAACGCTATCAATTTGATGGCACAAGCTTAACCGATAAATTTGTGATCATCGATCAGATTCCTGGCGCGCCCAACCACGACGGTGGACGCATTGAGTTCGGTCCGGACGGCTTGCTTTACATAACGACCGGGGATGCCGGTTCCGCTCCTTTAGCTCAGGATGTAAACTCTTTGGCAGGAAAGATCTTGCGCCTTCATGACGACGGTGGCATCCCGCAGGACAATCCCTTTGGTAACCCTGTTTATAGCTTTGGTCATCGCAACCCCCAGGGACTTGCCTGGGATGAGCAGGGGCGGTTATGGTCTGCCGAGCACGGACCGAGCGGATTGGGAAGTGGCTACGACGAGCTCAACCTGGTCGAAATCGGTGGAAATTATGGCTGGCCGGAAATTCAGGGAGATCAGACCCGGGAGGGGATGGTTTCACCCCAACTGCATTCGGGTGGCAATGAAACCTGGGCGCCAGGCGACCTTGAAATCGTGAATGGCGTTGCCTATTTTGTGGGTTTACGGGGAGCAACGCTCTATTCAGTTCCTTTGAATGACATCCGCCCAGAGACACTGCAGCGCCATTTCGCGAATGAATTCGGTCGCTTGCGAGCTTTACGCCTGGGTCCTGACGGTTTGCTCTACATGGGCACCTCCAACACAGACGGACGGGGTAGCATTCGCGAGGGGGATGACAAGATTTTCAGAATCGACCCAGATCAATTGCCTTAATTCGTGTTGCATAATCAGATTCCTCTCTCTGTGGGAGAGACCTGCCACGGTATACTGCTGTTTTTGTCAAATACCGTCTCTGGGACAGCATAAAATCATCTCCGCGGCTGTAACTGGGCGGCGTCCCCTTCAGGCAGTTTTGTTGGTAGAATTGGCTCGAGAATATCCAACCAGGAGAAAGCATGCCAAGATCTCGTCGCAAGTCTGAATTTCACGTGAAATATCCCTATCCCCGCTTCCAGACACGCAGGGCTTTTCTACGGGGGGGGATCAGGTTTCTTGCCCGGTTGCTGCTGAATTACCAAATCGAGGGAAAAGAAAACCTGCCAGAGGGCGGTCCCTTACTTATTGTGGGCAATCATTTCAGTTTTATAGATACAATCTGCCCCATCCATGTCACCGACTATCCCTTGGAATTCATCAATGATGCTGAAATGCCGATGGCACCGGGGATTGTCAAGTTTCTACCCAGCGCCTGGGGCACATTGAAAATTATGCAAGGCAGACCAAATCTGGAAGCCATTCGAGCGGCGGAAACTATCCTGGATCAAAATGGCATCCTGGCGATTTTCCCAGAGGGGCACGTCCACGAGCCGCCACTGGGTAAACCCTTACCAGGTGCAGCTTTTTTGGCATTGCGCCTGGGTGTGCCCATTCTTCCAATTAGTAGTTACAGCGAAGACAATTGGAATATTCCTGGCACCCTCCTAAAAAAAAGGCGTCGAACAAAAGTTATTACCCGGATTGGCAAGCCATTTGGACCGTTGGCAGCAAAAAATACAGATCATGTTCCAAGCAGGGATGACGTTAAGCATGCGGGGCTAGAAATCATGGAGCAGATTGCCAGCGTGCTACCGGAATCTGCACGAGGTCCCTATTTGAGGGAAGCAAGCACCACTTTGTGAAGACTGTTAACAAGAAAATTACATACCTTGACTAAAATTAGTACAAACTATTAGAGTTGGGAATTATGGAATATAAGGATTACTACAACACGCTTGGCGTCAGTAAAACCGCATCGGATGATGAGATCAAGAGCGCGTACCGTAAGCTGGCGCGCAAATATCACCCGGATGTAAACAAAGCAGCTGGGGCTGAGGACAAATTCAAAGATATCAACGAAGCGTACCAGGTGCTTTCGGATGGAGAAAAGCGAAAGAAGTACGACCAGTTTGGCTCTGAATGGCAAAACTACCAGCATTCTGGCGGACAACCCGGCGGTTTCGATTGGGGTCGCTGGCAACAATCCCCAGGAGGACGTACTGGGTACCGCACAGTCTCCCCTGAAGAATTCAATGAGATGTTTGGTGGAATGGGCGGTTCTGGCGGTACGGGGGGACTGGGCGGATTTTCTGATTTCTTTGAGACGCTTTTTGGAGGAGGAGGCTTCGGTGGTGGTTTCTCTCAGCAAACACGCCAGGCACAACCGCGTATGCAAAACATGGAGCATGAAATCGATTTGAGTTTGCGCGAAGCCTACAGCGGTACCAAACGCACGCTTCAGTTTGAAGACGGTCACAAGATTGAAGCCGCTATTCCACCCGGCGTAAAAACTGGTTCGAAAGTACGTTTGGGCGGTCAGGCCAGCGGAGCGGATTTGTATTTAAAGGTCAATATCTTACCCGACCCTGTATTCAAACGTAAAGGCGATGATCTGTACGTGGTTGTGCCGGTAGACCTCTTCACTGCAATTCTGGGCGGCGAAGTTGGAGTCAACACGATGACCAAGGCAGTAAACTTAAACATTCCTGAAGCCAGTGACAGTGGTAAGCGTTTTCGTTTGAAGGGGTTGGGCATGCCAAATCTTAAAAACCCGAAGCAATTCGGCGATTTATATGTAACCATCCAGGTTACCGTCCCAAAACACCTTACTCCGGCAGAGAAAGATAAATTCCGCGAAATCCGCAACATGCGGGTTGCAAAGTAAGCAACTGCTTAGTGCTGCGTAGCCGTAGGCCGAGATGAAGTGCCGACGAAGTTGGCGTGGATGTGGTGCGATACATCTGATGGCTTGGGCTTGAATGACATCCAACCCAGCAATGCGTCTGAGTTAAAAGAGAGGTTTCTATAGGGCGGGGTTTGCCGGATTGGACGCCGCTAAAGTGCACTTTGTTTTCGGTAGAATGGCGTCCAATCTCGGCCTACAAAAACATTGTCGTTCCTAAAAAAACAACACTCCGCCAAAATCGGCGGGGTGTTGTAATTTTTTCTTCAAACCTTATGGTGCTACAACGCGACCCATGAACACAACCGCGTTGGTGGTGGTTTCGTAGATCACATAGATAAAGGGATGGTCAAAGGTGATGTCCCAACTATCCGTTGGCATGGAGGTGGTGCCTACAGCGATGGCTGTAGCAGCGGCAGCTTCAGTACCTTCTTCGTTGACATCAATATAAGCCTTATGCAGCACATCGGTGATGTACAGGTCCATTTTGTCGGTTATACCGGTAAAGTCCGCTGCCTGGGGGTCAAAAGCCTTTTGAATGCCCAGCGCTTTCAACTGATCACCCAGGTTAAATGATTTTTCGCTCTTAAACTTGGGTAAGCCAAGGTTAACCTGACCGAAAATTCCATTGAATTCACTCAGGATCTGCTTCAAGGCATCCTCATCCAGGCTCTGTTCAAATTCTGCAAAATCACCATTTGGCATGATTACTGCCATGGCATAATTGCCACCCTGGTAGGGTAGCTTCACAGCCTGGTAGCGCTCGCTCACCAAACCTGCACCGGTGTAACTGTTGCGCATCATCTCAACTGTTTGTTCGCTGCCATCCAGTAAGAAAAATGGCTCGTTGGTTGTTCTGTTTGAATCAAAAGGATTCTGCCAGGCACCCTTAAAGTAGACTGCATTGGTGATCACCAGGCGGGTTAATTCGTTAAGCACACCCTGGGGGATCAATTCTTTAATTTTTTCATTTGTTTGCGCGGCTACCCACAAGTTGATCGCCTGACGGGCAGTTTCAGGATTGGAAAAATCGACCAGTTTCAGACCTGCATTGTAATTTGCAGAAAGTGTGTCCAGGAAGCCCTGATTAATCTCGATCCCCTCTTGAGTCCAAAGTGCGTTGGCAACATCAAACTTCAGCGGCTGGCCGTTTGCGTCCAGATATGAAGGCGTTGTGGTGAGAAGCTTGTTGAGAGCGTTCATCAGATTGTGAACATCCTGATCGTCATCCATTTCAAGTTCCAGGACCTGCGCAATTTCAGCTTTTGTCTCGGTATTAGCGCCAGCATAAAGCATCAGGAAAGCCTGGTAGATGCTGTATGGTGAGTAGATAAGGTTTCCTTCTTCCTGGGCTAATTTTCGGTAGAGTTCAAGCGCAAATTTGTTGATATTTTCAGCATGATCATTCAGGTCATCCTGGCTGGCAATGGGGTCAGTTATATATGCCATACCACCGCTGGCTTCGCTGGATTCCGGCTGATCAGGACTTTCATCAATCGGATAAGCCTGACCAGGTTCTTCGTCTCCACTGATGGGGTATGGATCGGTTGCGCTGTCAGTTGGCATTGGTTCAATTGTCTCCGTAGCAGGACTACAGGCACTCAATAGGAATGCAAGTATCAATGTTGTTGTGATTAAAATTCTGTGTGTTTTCATTTTTTACTCCTTCAAAAAGTGGTCTTTTTCTTATGGTTGCATCAACTGACCGATAAAAAGGATCGCGCCAGTTTCTTTATCGCGGATGAGGAAAAGAAATGGGCTGTCAAAGCTCATTATGATCGGATCGGGAGAAATCATGCCTTTCTCCTGTGCTACAGCAATCGTTACTGCAGCGGCTTCTGTTCCGGCTTCATTGACGTCAATGAAAGCTTTTTGCACAAGAGTCGAGATAAGAAGGCTTTTGTCACCAGTCATCCCTGACAGGTCCGCATTCATTCCAAAAAGGTCGATTACACCAAGATTCTGCATCGGGTCTATCAAATCCATTTCCGGGGTCTCAATCTTGAACTTCGGCATACTCAGGTTAACCCTGTTCATGCTCATCTGCTCCAAGTAATCTTCCAATAAGCCTGCCGTCAGTGTTTGAGAGAAAGCCTCCCAGCTGCCAGCAGCAGGTGCGATCAAATCCATCACCATCGGACTGTTGAAGTAGCTCAGTTCAATCATCTGGACCTGGTCGTTCTTCAACGCGCGGAATTCTTCAGTGATCATCATCATATCCACTTCGACCTGCTCACCATCCAGGAGGGTAAAAGCTTGCTTGTGGGTGTCTGCTTCCTGAAATGGGAAACGCCAGGCACCTTTAAAGTAGACCGCATTGGTCAAAGCAAGGCGGGTGTTGGCATTGAACATGTCCGGGTTGGCAATTTCCTTAATTTTGTCGTTGGTATTTTCCTGCGCCCACTGGTTGATCAGGTCTGCCGCTTCCTGCGATTGGGCAAAATCGACCGTTCGTAAACCGGCAGCGTAGTTTTCGGATAGCAAATCAAGATAAGATGGCTCGATATAACCATTTTGCATCGCCCAAAGTGCATTAGCAATCTGGAGTGTGAATCCTTGATCATCTTCACCTGAAGAACCTGTTTGTGAGGAAAGTGCTATATTGAGTGCATTGATCACCCGATGAAGTTCTTCGTCTGTAACAGGGTAGTGCAACACTTCTCTCATCTGATTAGCGGTGTCACCTCTGGCACCACCATAGACCATGGTCAGTGCCTGGTAAAGACTGAAAGGTGAATAAAGCAAATTTCCCTGCCCGCTTTTTAGCTGCTGGTATAGGTCAAATGCAAATTGGTTGTTAGCACTCACCAGGTTTGCTGCTTCCTCAGGTGTATATTGTGGATTAGGGTCATAATCAACGTTTCCCGTGAACACTTCCTTCTCCTTAGTTGGTAAATTAGTATCAGGATCGGGCTGTGGTGTCATCTGGACGCAAGCGCTAAGTGAAAACAAGACAGCCAGGCAGGTTAAGAGCAATTTTTTCATTCTTTCTCCTTAATTCTCTATCTAAATGACGAATTCCAAGCCGGTTAAGTTCCCTATCAAATTTAACGCAAGAGCCTGCTGGTCGCCCAGCAGGCTTTTTGCGGAAGTCTTATCGCTGATAGAGGGTCAGCGAATTAACCTGGTTAGAAGATGGCTCTGATTCGATAATAGGTCAGGCCAAAGTATTCCCACAGTGTCTGGGAGGTTTGTTCCAAAGAAGCACTTGTAGGCAGAAGATGAGTAACAATATCCTGCCATTTCCAATCAGTCAGGTTTTGCCAATCGTTCAGCGTTACCTGGTAGTTAGTGGGTGCAGGAGTGATGGTCAGACTGTTTTCACGCAAAAGGAACATCGTGCGGTCCATTTTGAGAGCAGAGGTCACTAGAATAATGGACTTGATCTCTTTTTCTCGAATGATATCGAGCGAGCGGGAAACATCCTGCCGCAGATTAGCAGCGTCTGACTGCAGAATGATCGCGTCTTCGGGCACACCCAGTTCCATCAGGAGGATTTTTGAGCTATTGGCATGATCTACGTCGCCACTGACGAGGATAACGGGGGCAAGTTTTTGCTGGTAGTACATTGCGCTGTAGAGCACACCATCGGCTTCATCCCCCACCTCGACACG
>DOEX01000120.1:16178-18610 GCA_003532515.1 Anaerolineaceae bacterium
AAGGTTGAGAAGTAAGGATTACCAAAAACAGCAATGATCAACAAACAGATAACAACAAACCAAATAGCGGTATTTGGCTTCTTTTTGATTAAAAACAGAGAGACGAACAGAACCACGCCCACGAATGCCAGCGGGTTCAAAAATTGTTGGAGGAAATCTCGAATAACGCTAAACATGTTCTTCTCCTTTGAACTGAACCTGTACGTATAGTTGCAAGAATCAAGCCCGGAGAAGAAAGCTTATTATTGTAGGTCAAGTTTGTGATTTTTTGCCTTCGCCATGGATAACGCTGGTTAAGGAGCAGGCTTGGAACCTGCCTGTACGAACAACTATCATTTTGAGTCGAAGGTATAAGATCCTTCGCACTCGAAGAGTACTCCGTAAAAACAGGCTCAGGATGACAAATAAAAAGGATTAATGGACGATCAATTTAAACCGGATACAACCGGTCGTACACCTCAGGGGCGAATTTCTCAACCGCTTCAGACGTAATCGCATTTGTGCGGCAGATTTCCGCATACAAGTCAGCGCTCTGGCGTTTGGTGCGGATTTGGGTCTGCGGATCCAGCGCCCACAAGCCAAAACGCTGGCTCCAGCCGCGTTCCCATTCGAAATTATCGACTAATGTCCAATGAAAATAACCCTTCACCGGTATATTGTTATTGATCATGTGCCACATGGCATGCAGATGTTCAAGCAGATAGCGTCTGCGGAAGTCATCCTGGCTGTCATCGCAACCGTTTTCTGTTATATAAATCGGCAGACCAAATTTGTTCGCCCACTTGATTGCCTCTTGGAAACCTTTTGGGTCGTTTGCCAGGAAACCGGTTTCAGACAAAACAGCATCTTTGGGAAAATAGCGATTGCTGAAGAGACTGCCGCTCTTTCCCAGGTCAAATTTGATCAAATCACGGGTGTAATAGTTGAGCCCAACGAAATCTTGTGTGCCTTTAGCCTGCGGCACGTCTGCCTTCAGCATCACCGCGTCAAACTTTCCTGTCCTCAAGGTCATTGCAAATGCGTCGTTGAAGGCTTTATGGTGTAATCTACTGAGAAAACCAGTCAGTGGTCCGCCATGAGCAGGTTCAAACCCGCGCCAGTTGTGGGCGACACCTACTTGCGCATCTGCCTGCAATTCATGGATGACCTGGTAAGCAGCGGCATGAGCTTTGACCATGTTAAGCAGCACCTGCAAGCCAGCCTTCTGGTCGTTCCTGCCAGGAGGAAAACCGCCATCCAGGTAGCCGCCGTTCATATAAACATTCGGCTCGTTGATGGTGACCCACAATTGACAATGCGCTTTGAGGGCGTCCACAGTCCGCCTGACATAAGCAGCAAAGAGCTCGACGACGCCTTCGTTTTCCCACCCACCCATATCAGCAAGCCATTGGGGGTTGGTGAAGTGATGGAGGGTGACCATGGCGCTGATATTGCGCTCGCGTAAGCCTAACAACATATCCCGATAACGGTCCAGGGCAGCTTCATCCCAACGATCTGGTTCTGGCTGAATCCGTGACCATTCCACGGAGAAGCGGTGGGTATTTTGCCAGCCGTCCTTCGCGCGGTCAAAATCTTCGCGCCAGCGCCCGCCCCACCAGTCAGCGGCTCTCAGACTGCGATCGCCATCATGAATGCGCCCTGGCTCTTGCTCCCAAGCCCACCAGTCGTTGTTCGTATTATTACCTTCCACCTGGTGTGATGCGGTGGCTGTACCCCATAAAAAACCGGTTGGGAAATTGAATGTTGCTCTGGGCATACTTCCTCCTGCTAATTTTCCTGGTTGAATTGTATCAATAGATGAGGCGATTGTCTCGTTTCGACCATTTGATAGGATTACCTTATAATCTTCACAAGACAAGACATCCCTGGACTTCCAAAAACAGTTTTGAGAGGTATTGCAAGTTTCTGAGAGTGAAGAATGACTATGCTTTCTTCAATCCGAAGCGAGAGTAATTACCGAGACCATTGAGGATCAACCAGAGCCCCCTCCAGTCACTTCTTATGGGACTAAGGGAGGGGTGTGGATCTTGCAGATTTTTCCCGGTATCAATTTTCGGAAAAACTTATATGAGGTGCTTTATGAATGAAGAACCAATAATTGAAATCGAGTCAGAAAAAGACAATATTGATGTTAACATCGGTTTGCTACCCAAGGAAGAATTGAAGCGACCCGGTCTTTCTTTGCTGAGCCTGTTTGTAGCTGGAGCTGTGATGATGATGCTCTGGTGGGGAATTTCCGAGATCGGCTTTCGTTGGTCACTTTCTGTGCTGGTTGTAAGTATTCTCTATCTTTTCAATGCCCGTCTGCAAGAACGCAAAATTTCAACATCCTCATGGATCCTCCTGGGTCTGACACTGCTCGCCGGTTTGATACCAGCGCTTCGCAACAATGAGTACAACCGGCTGCTCTCCATGCTGGTTTCTTTAGTGTG
>DOEX01000074.1:0-3502 GCA_003532515.1 Anaerolineaceae bacterium
CTTAAATCTGCACCAAAGATCATCGCGGTGGATTACCTGGCTTTTTATCAGACCTCTGCCTTCCCAAAAGATCAGCAAGGTCAAATTCGCTGGTTGGCACCGATTCTTGGGCACGAACTGACCACGCGGGCTGAATTGATGCAAGACCAGGCTGATCATCCTCGCGCCAGAGAAGAGTATTTCAAAATTCAGCTTGGTCCACTTCTGGAACTTAAAACCCCGCTTCCCGCCAAAAACTGGAAGCGGGTCACCTTCTTCTATACGACCGGTCAGAGGATCAAAGCTGCAACAAACTTGAATGACCTGCCCGTTCATGACGAAGAAAGACCAATTTTATGGCAAGCCCTGCGCGAGCGCGCCCTTAAAAGCGAAGAATACCAGGCAAGTGAACTTCCAGAGATTCCATTGGATCCAGCACTCCTGGCTCTTCTAAGTGGGTTTGCCCGGACAGACCTGTAAGAAAGGCAGCACCGATGAAAACCATTATCAAAAACGGCACAATTGTGACGGCTGAAGCCAGTTTTAAGGCTGATGTCCTCATCGATGGAGAAGTCATCAGTCAAATTGCTGAAGAAATTATCACTGGGGAAGCCCAGATCATCGATGCTGCAGGAAAATTAGTTTTGCCTGGTGGGGTTGACCCGCATGTTCATCTCCACCTCGAAATGGCTGGCACCGTTTCTTCAGATGACTATTACACCGGCGGAAAAGCAGCTGCCTTCGGCGGTACAACGACCGTAATCGATTTCGTCTCGCAGGGACCCGGCAGTCTCGAAGAAAGTGTCCTGGCTCACCGCCGTTTTGCCGACGCCACAACAAGCATTGATTACAGCTCACACATGAATATCACCCATTTCGATGACCAGGTGGCTGAACAGATCGCCACCTTGCCGGAACTTGGCATCAGCACCATCAAGGTCTTCACAGCTTATAACAATCGCCTGCGCATCAATGACGGCGATGTCTTCAAGGCTATGCGGGTAGCCGGTCAAAACGATATTTTGACCATGGTACACGCAGAAAATGGCGATGTGATCGACACCTTGATCAAAGAAGCCCTGGAAGCCGGTCACACTCAACCCATCTGGCACGCTCTCACACGCCCAGGCTGGGGTGCAGTTGAAGCCAGCCTGCGGGCTTTCGCTCTGGCTGCTCAGGCAGACGCGCCTGTCTACCTGGTTCACATGAACATGGCAGGTGAGGTCGATCAGTTAAAGTATGCTCGCTCAAAGGGCATCTACGCCATGGGTGAGACCTGCCCTCAATACCTGTTTTTTACTGAAGAAAACCTGCAGCAATCCGATGGTGCCAAGTGGATCTGCTCACCTCCAATGCGCTCCAAAGACGACAATCTCGGACTCTGGCAAGGTCTGCAGGATGGCACCATCCAGGTACTGGCAACAGACCATTGCCCCTTCTTCTATAATGGTCAGGAAGCGATCGAATACGAAGGCGGGATGGTTGCCATTCCAGGCAAGGAGTTAGGAAAGGATAATTTCACTCAAATCCCGAATGGTTTGCCCGGATTAGGCGACCGGTTGCCTGTTTTTTGGACCCATGCCGTCGTCACTGGGCGCATCACCCCAGAACGGTTCGTAGCTCTCACCTCCACTAACCCCGCCAAAATCTTCGGACTCTACCCAAAGAAAGGCTGCCTGCAGCCCGGTTCCGATGCCGATATCGCGATCTGGGACCCGGATTTGAGCGTCAAATACGGTGTAAAAGTTGCCCAACATCGCACAGACTATAACCTCTTTGAAGGTTGGAACTTGAACGGCATGCCAGTCACCGTCATCCAGCGTGGAAACATCCTGGTAGACCACGGTCAGTGGTATGGAAAACCAGGGCAAGGGAAATTCTTGCATCGCGTGAGTGGAGAGGTCCTCTAAGACAGGTCAGCAACCCATGATCCTATTTGCAATCCTGGGAGTGTTGTTTCTTGGTTCACTAATCATTACGATTACACATTCCTACCGACCTAATACAGCCCGCTCATGGCTGATTGCGATGATAACCGCACTCATAGCCTGGGTTGCTTCGTTTGTGTTGCGACTTTACTTGCCATCCGAAGTTAACTTGTTGACATGGTTTCCAGGTACCATTTTTGAAGAAGGTCTGGGCTTTGTGGTTGACTATCTCAACTGGCCTTACATGGTTGCCGTGTTGAGTATGTGCGTGGCAGCACTTCTAACCGATACTACTCGGGCTGATCCAGGTATTACACCCAATTCATGGGTTCAGATTATCTCAATCACAAGCTTGAACCTGCTTGCCATCCTGGCTGCCAATCCTCTTACCATGGCGATTGCATGGATGATCACGGACCTGGTTGAATTGATCATGTTGTTGAGGCTATCCAAAGCTGCTGAGTTGGGGCCAAAAATCATCAGTTTGTTCGGCATCCGCATTCTCAGCACTTTTATGCTCATCACCGCCACTTCGATTGCCTGGCAGGGTCAACCCTTCTCGGGCTTTGAGGTTATGCAGCCTAACGCCAGCTTATTCTTTCTAATTGCAGCGGGTCTCCGTCTTGGTGTCTTCCCGTTGAACCTGCCCTTCTTGGATTCTCCGGAATTGCGCTGGGGAGTAGGCACGCTTTTCCGTCTTACTCCCGCTGCTTCAGCCCTGGTACTGATTGCCCATCTTCCGGCAGGTTTCTTGATTTTTAACCGGAACCTCGTCAACATTGTTCAGGTTCTGACCTTGGTAGCTGCTTTCTATTCCTCATTGATGTGGCTTACTCGCAAGACAAATTACGAAGCCCGCTTGTATTGGATGGTCACGCTTTCGGCATTTGCCATCCAGAGTGCGTTAAACGGACACCCTGAAGCCAGCCGGGTCTGGGGATTAGGGCTGCTTCTGTCTGGCAGTCTGCTTTTTCTGTTCAACCCCCCCATTCGGCGCATACGTTTCTTGCCACTGATGGGTTTGCTTGGTTTCATTGGTTTGCCTTACACCCTGGCAGCTTCGGGCTGGGAAGGACTATTGCCAGATACCTTCAGCTTTACATCTGTGATCATGATCATCACTCATGCCTTTCTCGTGCTTGGCTACATCCGCTTCATCATAGGAGCAGGTAGCACGGTTACAGGGCTCGAAAAATACGCACGCATCACCTTTCCACTCGGCTTGGTAACCCTTATCCAGACGATCCTGGTCTTAGGGCTGGTCGGCTGGCCTAATGTTCTCATCGTTGGTCACCTCCTGGGCAGTTTGGGCAGCCTTGCATTGGTCTTGATTGGGCTTCTCATTGCTTGGCGATTTGGCTTCCGCGTGGAAACTGATATTCTCTCACGCAAGATTCCCTTTTACCGTCTCATTTCAACTGCTTTTGACTTTTTTAGAAAAGCGCTCAGTCTTTCCTGGGTTTCGGGTTTGTTCAGACGAATCTATAACTCCACGTCTGGTCTGGCGGGTTTCTTTAGTGAAATTCTTGAGGGTGACGGCGGAATCTTATGGTCGGTCGTGTTCCTTTTAGCGCTCTCGATCCTTTTCCTTTTCC
>DOEX01000074.1:3558-3767 GCA_003532515.1 Anaerolineaceae bacterium
TTAGCTTTGATCCATCCTTTTACTGGTTTGATGGTCACCCTGATCCTCTATCTGACGTTAGTAGGTGTTGGTGGAATCGAATCTGTTAACCTTCGGCGTCGCTTGACCAGTGGAGAAATTTTTCGTGGGCTGGCTGGGATCTTCTTGATCGCAACTTTGCGCGCCTTTTTGCCGCAAATTCAACAAGCGGTCTTTCCAACAGTATCAGG
>DOEX01000057.1 GCA_003532515.1 Anaerolineaceae bacterium
GTCGTGTGATGAACCCGATCTTCTCGGGCGAAGATTACAAAACCATTTCCAAGAATGGCGGTGCTGATCCCACAACGATCGTAAATGCCAGTATTGGCGATGCCGATACCCTCGACCCAGCTTTGAGCTATGACACCGCCAGCGGTGAAATCATCCAGAATATCTACGAAACCCTCGTATACTATGATGGCATCGCTACTGACAAATTTGTACCTCAATTAGCCGAATCCTGGGAAGTATCAGAAGATGGTACTGTCTGGACCTTCAAACTCCGCGATGGTGTCAAATTCCACGAAGGTGGCGATNNGTGGTCTGCTGCAGGGTGGTTATTCTTCACCGCAATGGCTGTTGGCTGAGCCTATCCTTGGTGTTGGTATCGATGACATCACCGGTATCGTGGACGATTTTGCTTCCGCTGATAGCCGTGAAACCCTCATTGCCAATCCTCCTGAGAAGCTTGTTGCAGCCTGCGAAACTGTTTACTCTCATTTCTCCACTGATGATGCCGCGAATACCGTCACCATCACCCTTGCACAAGGCTGGGGCCCCTGGTTGGCCACCATTGCCCAGGGTTGGGGTTCCATTATGGACAAGGAATGGGTTGTTGAAAACGGCGGTTGGAATGGCGAATGCGATACCTGGCAGAATACCTATGGTATGGTCTCCGCTGACAATCCCTTCAGTGCTATCACAAATGGTACCGGCGCCTACAAGTTGGATCATTGGACTCCCGGTGAGGAAATTGTTATGACCGCCTTCGAAGGCTATTGGGGCGAGCCCGCTAAGACCGAACGTGTCGCGATCAAGATCGTACCTGAATTTGGTACCCGCTTTGCGATGCTTCAGGCTCAGGAAGCCGACATTATCGATGTCGATACCGCCATGCGCCCACAGGTGGATCAGCTGGTTGGTGAGATTGCGATTTATAACGCAGAGACCAACGCTTATGACGATCCTATTCCTGTCTGCGCTGTTGATACTTCCCTGCTCGGCTTGGAACGCTTCAGCACCGAAGGCTGTACTGATGGTAATGGTCAGCCCCTGCGACTGTATTTTGGACGCCCTGCTCTGCAACAAGATGTTTTGATCTTCAACTTCTTTGTCGAGTAATCTGTAATTTAGACCCGAACTGCGGGAGCCCCCACGGGCTCCCGCAGATCCGAAGTCATTTTTACTTCGGAATGAGTTGAACACTTTTTCTGCCTGTTCCGAAGGCAAAATGAACTGTGAGGAAACTTTATGACCAACTACATCATTCGTCGTTTGCTGATGGTGCCAATATTGTTGATCGGAGTCACATTGATCATTTTTGGCATGCTGCAATTGTTAGGACCGGTAGAGAGATCAGCACTTTATGTCAAGGATTTTCCGAAAAATGACAAGCAGATCCAGGGCATTATCACAAGATATGGTCTGGATAAACCTTTCCTGACACAATACGGAATCTGGCTCTTTGGAGTAAAAGACCCTGTTTCCGGAGAACGTGAGGGTGGTATTCTGTATGGAGATTTTGGATACTCCCGCACCGCCTCCCAGGATGTGATTGATATCGTTAAGAACCGATTCCCTAATACGGTAGACCTGGCACTTTGGACGGTTTATCCGATGCTCTCAGTTGGTATCTGGCTGGGTGTGAAAGCTGCGGTGAACCAAAACAAATTTATAGACCAGGCAGCCAGGGTGTACAGCATCATTGGCACATCCTTCCCGACCTTTGTGTTTGGTTTGTTGCTGCTGATGCTCCTCTACGCTGGTCCGCAATACTTCATGCCAGGCAAAATGTCGGATTGGGTCAGTCAAATCATTTTTGCAGGCGAATTTAAACAATACACGCATTTGCTCTCCATCGATGCCTTGCTCAACCTGCGCTTTGATATCTTTTGGGACGCTCTCAGGCACATGATCATGCCTATCCTTACACTATCTTATATCAACTGGGCAACCTATGTGCGTGTGACACGCTCATCCATGCTTGAAACACTGCGCATGGACTATGTAACTACTGCGCGAGCCAAGGGTTTGAGTGAGCAAACCGTTATTAATCAACACGCCCGACCTAATGCGATGCTTCCAATCGTAACCATGGCTGGCTCCAGCATTGTAGGTTTGCTGGGTGGTGTTGTGATCACTGAAACGGTTTTTAATTACCCTGGAATCGGTAAGGCAGCAGCTGACGCGGCTGCAAACCTGGATGTCGTCACAGTGCTTGGTTTGGCAATTTTCAGTGGTTCCATTCTGATTGTTTCAAACCTGATCGTGGACGTAGTCTACGCATTTATTGACCCCAGAGTCCGTCTTGCATAAGGAGCCCAGATGACTGAACAACCTGAATTGATCCCAACTGGTGACAACCGCATGCTTGATGAGGTAGTGAGTGATCGAAAGATCACCTGGCTGGAAAGATCGCTTGGTACTGATAACTATCGTATCGTCAAAGGTTTATTCAAGACCCCGGCGTCGATTGTCGGCTTCATCTTGATCTTGATCTTTGTTCTCGTGGCAGTTTTTGCACCAGTAATAATGCCTCCAGTGGATAAAGACCCTTATAAAATGCCTCGCGATGGCTATAGCGGTGAGCCCAGAGGTCCAGGGGCCGAGTGGAACCGCAAGGTTCCTGATATGCCTTTCTGGTATGAACCTCTGACCGGAAAAACTGAGATGACCCACGTTTTAGGAACTACGCAGGGACAATATGACATTTTGTATGGCATTGTTTGGGGAACCCGCACTGCTTTTAAAACTGGTTTGCTTGTAGTAGCGGTGACAGTAATCATAGGTGTGGTGTTAGGGTCCATCGCTGCCTATTATGGCGGTTGGGTGGATAATGTCATCATGAGGATAACGGATATTTTCATGACACTTCCTTACATCATGATGGCGTTGATTTTCTCGGCAGTTCTTACACCAATTCTCGGGCGTAGTTTGTGGCCACCGCTCATCGCAATGATATCCTTTGGATGGATGGGTTACGCGCGTGTTATCCGTTCAGATATTCTCTCCATTAAGGAACGTGACTTTGTTCTGGCAGCCAAGGTATCTGGTGTCAAGAAGAACCGCATCTTGTTCAAACACGTCTTGCCTAATGCCATCTTCCCCACAATGGTGCTGGCGAGTCTTGGAATTGGCGATGTTGTTTTGGGCTTTGCCGCGCTGTCTTTCCTCGGCATTGGCACCGAAGTCGGTTATGCCGACTGGGGGCAGATCCTTAGTTTTGCACGAAACTGGATTACTAATCTGGATCGCTATAGCTATATAGTACTGTACCCTGGTCTGACGCTCACTTTGTTTGTGATGGGCTGGAACCTGGTAGGCGACGCTATGCGTGACGTACTCGACCCGCGCATGAGAGGCAAGTCGTAATCAGGTAAGTCGACAGATTTGTTTTCGTAATCAGACGGAAGGATTTTTGAGTCCTTCCGTTTTTTTATTTCATCCGTACGGATGGGTCGCTATTGCACTGAAAGAGTCAGTCCATCCGCTGCGCTGGTGTCATTAAGCAGTCATGGGAGGAGCAAGCCCCTCCTGTACAATAAGCTGATGGTAGTTTGCTTATCACCATTTGGTCCGAGCAAACTGAAAATCTCACCTTCCTGGATATCAAAGGAGACATCGTCTACAGCTGTGAGATCTCCAAACTTGCGGACGAGGTTATTAGCTTGTAATATGGAAGTCATAGATATTTCTCCAGAACGAATTAATACAACTAGTTAAATCAGTTAAAGTCAAAAAGACAACACAACAAGCGGTCTTTTCACAAAAGATCATGGGCAATAAATATAAGTAAAGAGGTTTACTCTGTCGAAAGCAACATCCGATCGAAAAAAATCCAGGTATTACTCGTTGCGATAGAGGGCTTCGTTGAGCATATCCGAAATGGCGTAATAGTTCGGCATCAAAACCCAGGCACCTTCGTATGTGATCCAGTTGGTTACCATCTCGTTGCTGACCGAGAATCGTCGAATATTCTCGGTATTCATCAAGGGCTTTGCCATTGGCAGAAGAGATAAGACCTGGGTGAGGGGAATGTCGGTATCAATATATTCACGATATAACCCATACAATTCGGGTACTTTAACAAGCATGTTGAGGTTGACAGCCTTTTTGAAAATTGCCATCACCACTTCCTGTGCCCGCCGATTGCGGTCGAAATCGGAGGTGGTCATTCGCGAGCGTGAATACCAAAGAGCAGTACCTCCGTCCATGTGCAGCTCTCCCGGCTCGATCACACACCAGCCGCTTGGGTCAATCTGACAGCTGTCCTGCAGCTCTTCACTGAC
The DNA here is from genome assembly GCA_003532515.1 of Anaerolineaceae bacterium. GTDB lineage: Bacteria > Chloroflexota > Anaerolineae > Anaerolineales > Anaerolineaceae > Mesolinea. The sequence goes on from DOEX01000057.1 coordinate 4,278, forward strand.
GGTTACATCGATTCCTCCGATGCTGTTGACCACATCTTTGAACCCGTTGTAGTTGACCATCATGTAATATTCAGGACGAAAGCCAAAATTGACTTCAAAAGTGCTCTGCAGTAACGGAAAACCACCAAGTTGCCAAACTGTGTTGATCCGGTTGGACCAGTAACCGGGTATTGTGACATAAAGGTCCCGCGGAAAGGAAATTAGCGAGGCAGTCTGATGTTTTGGGTTGATTGAGAGCATCATGATCACATCCGTGCGGAAATTGTTTGCTCCAAAGTCGTCTGCTCCAAGCATAAGAATATTGACCTGGTTTTCTGGCAGTTCGCCCTCTGGGATTATCGGCACGGGTGTCGGGGTGAACATGGGCTGGGGGATGAGTTCTATGCTGCCATCTTCAAGAATGTTTGCAAAAGAATTGGGTTGGAAAGGCGTTTTAGTACGTTCCATACCACTGAGGCTGATGTACCAGGGTGCGCTCTCAGAATGTGCCATAGCTGTTATGACGACACTTCCCAAAATGACTCCAATGAATGACATGCAAAGGATAAAAATGACAGTTAACGTGAGAGATTGATGTTTGGTAAATCGCATAAATTTCAGCCTGTACTTTCTTCGGCTTGTCCTGATGTCTCGTCCTGGTTGGTCAATTTTTGCAGCAACAGGCTGGCTTGATCGATGGCAGTCTTTATCTGGGCAGATTGTTCAGAATTTCTAAGGATGGTTTCTTCAAGTTGCTCTTTCTGGTATCTCAATGCGTCAACTTCAGCCATTCTTTCTTGATTTTCTTCGATTGTTTTCTGAAGTTTGTCCAGTTCCGTTTCAAGCTCTTTCTGCCGTTGAATCCACAAGTTCACTTCATCAGTCCAGTTGGCTTGAGTTTGGAATAAATCGTTGCTCAAAACCTGCAACTCCGCCTGGCTTTCTGCATAAATTGCAGACAGATGGCTCAAGGTTGTCTCTTTTTGAAGTAATTCAGTCTGTAAATCACCAATTTGCCTGGCTTCCAATTCAAGCCGACTGGCCTTTTCAAGCACCTTTATGAGGTTATCCCTCAAACAATCCAGACGTTGAATATCTTCCAGTCCCCATTGCCTGTTCGTATATGGACTCAGCCCCAATATTGCCCACTTGAGCTGGTTGGGAGTCTCATCGAGCGGGTAAAGCAGCATGTTACCTATCTGGTTGTAACCACTGGTTTGCATCAGATAGTTCTTTTCAAATATGAGCTCCGAATCAAGATTGGAAACAATCGTTTCATGTTGGACTAACTTTCTGAACAGTTCAGGCATTTGATCGATAGCTAATTCGACTTTCTCAATATGGTCTTCACGGATCAGGTCATAGGTGTTTATGAGGGCAGCCTGGCTGGTACCCGGATCGTATTGAACCAAACCCAACAAATCAGCCATCAAGTAGAGGCTGAGGCTGTGGGTCAGGGCTTTTTCCAGTTTATTTTGACTGGGTTGCAGACTGATTTCCAGGAAGGAATCGAGAATATTTGCTCTCAACTGACCATTTTGTTCCAGATTCACCTGAGAAAGGTCAAGGTCAGGTTCAGGTTTACGGATCCTCTGAGCAGCAAGGCTGACCAGAAGAGGATAATAGATAACCTGGCTCAACATGACAATCGCAGGCATACTGCCAGGTGAGGGCAGGAGAAGATATAGGATGAAGCCGGCTGCGGCTATTGCCAGGACCAACCAGGTTTCAACAATGTGGTAACGATAACGAATGTAATAAATGATCGTGCTCACCAGGATGACAGCCAGGGTAAAACCAACCAGGGCATAATCCATCCAGGTGTGATTAAATTCCTGCGACGAAGCAATCGGCAGCCACCACAGGCTGAAGACCACCCCTACAAGCAGTAGAATGACAGTCAGAGAGATGGGAATCCAATTGGAGAATGTTTTTTCACGGCTATGGAATAGCGCCCATATTAACCATAAAAGGCAAACCAGGTTCAACACTCGGTGAGCAAGAGGGAAAAGAACTTTTGTGAGCTGAAAACCTTGATAGGCGAGCAAATTGAGTGTTAATAGAGCCAACTGGCTGATGAAAATGATGACTAGAGCGGTTTGAAGTGCGCCTTTAATAACCCTTGTTGACTGGTTCACAGCCAAAAGGGCAAGCCCGCTGGAAACCAGCAGCAACGCGTAGTATAAAAGTGCGTAGGGAAACACCGTTATCACCGGGTCAAACTCGAGTATGTTGATCATTGGCTCGCAATTCCTGCCTGATTATGTGCAAGAATTGTACCCCCTTAGAATTGCATAAGAAAACATTGCTTTCTATTATTCCGGTATAATTCACAAACTTAAAAAATCTTAGAATAGTTGAACAACATGTTTGGAAATTTGCACCCACTTGTTAATATTCTCCTGCTCAGTCTGATGGCAAGCCTCGGAACAGGTCTTGGCGGATTGATCGCGATCATCCGAAAACCTGGTCGAAGGTCTTATGGTTTTTTAATGGGGATCACAGCCGGGGTGATGATCTGCCTTGCGTTTCTCGAATTAGTACAAAAGTCTATTGAGATGTCCGACTGGGTGACAGCTACGATTGGCTTTGGACTGGGTGCGGTTTTTATGTTAGCCCTGGATTTCTATGCTCCTCACATTCGCTTTGGCGAACGTGAAATCCGCCAAGAGCAAGTTGACATGGAAGATGCTTACATGGAAGAGGAGTGCAAGTGCAACGGGGGGCAAAGAAGGCGACGCCGGAAATTCCTCAATAGAGCTGGTGGTGATCTTGATCGCTCACTTGTCAATACTGGTTTACTGTTGGCGATTGGCATCACAATCCATAACCTGCCAGAAGGAATCGCCGTTGGTGCCGGTTACCTGCATAACCCCCAGTTTGGTCTGTTTATTGCTGTGGCGATTTTGCTGCACAACATCCCGGAGGGCATCGCCACCGCTCTGCCTCTCTGTAAAGCCGGTATTTGCAAGCGAGATGCCTTAAAAGTAGCATTCTTGTCGGGCTTGGCGGAACCTGCGGGTGCTTTGCTGGCAAGTATGTTTTTAGTACGCTTCACAATGCTTCTGCCGGGAGCACTGGCATTTGCCGGGGGCGTGATGGTTTTTATCACCCTCGACGAACTGATCCCCACCGCACGGAAATATGGCAATGAGAACTACACCGCTTTGGGTATCATCGCCGGCTCCATGTTTGTGTTCATTTTGACTGGTATTTTTGGAATTTAAACGTCAATAGTTGACCCCCTTATATTCGCACAACTAATTACCATCCGCTGTATAATAGGAATAAACCTGTCAAACCATCAGGTTGGCTTTAGTTTGTCCAGGATGGATTTTCTGATCTAATTTTGCTGATAATAATTGAATAGAGGCGGTCGATGGAAAAATGCGTTGTTATCTATAAATCACGAACCGGATTTACCGAGAAGTATGCCAATTGGATTGCCGAAGAATTGGATTGTGATACTTACCCTTTGGAAAATGTCATCCACATCGAACTTTCAGAATATGACTTGATTATTTTCGGTTCAGGGGTTCGCGGCCCAAAAATGAGCGGAATCAATTTCGTGGATAAAACTCTTGCTGCATTTCCGGGCAAGAAGCTGATCATTTTTGCCACTGGCGCCACCCCGGTACATGAATCTGCTGCAATCGATAGAGTTCGCACCATGAATGTCCCAAAAAATTCCGGGATCCCCTTTTTCTATTTTCAAAGCGGTTTCAATTATGAGAAGATGAGAGGTCTTGATAAATTAATTATGACCATGGCAAGGGGAATTATGCGCAGGATGAAGGAAAAAGATGGAATGCAGAACAGCATGGTTGCTGCCATGAAGAATTCCTACGATCACTCCTCGCGCGAGTCAATCGAACCCCTGGTCAGTTATATCAGGTCGCTTTAGAAACAGTCACAAAAGATATCAGTTTAGCTGTACCTGATCTATTAATGTTTTCCCTTACAACTACAACCTGGCAAACTCACTTATTGAATTTTGTGCTTCATCCAACAACTCATCGATCCTGCCGAAAGCAGTGTTCTTAAAAAGGCAAATGGCACTGGTATTGAGCATTCATTCTATTTTTAACTTCCATCTTTATTGATAATTTACTTATCGATTCGATGACCTAATTTAATCAAATTTTTTCATTTTGGTGTATCATTATTACAATCATTAGTCAAAAAATCTCAACCAATCTAAATAGGAGTAGAAATGAAGAAATTTATTCTCGTCCCGATCATTCTCATCATTGCTTTGTTGGTAGTCGCCGGCTGTCAGCCTGCGGAAGCCGAACTTGGCACTGAGGAGAACCCCATCAAATGGGTCTTTGTTCCTTCCGGTGAAATGGAATCTGTCTCGGCGGGTGCTGAAGCTGTTGCCGATATGATTTTTGCAGAGACCGGACTTGTTGTAGAAACCTTTGTGGCCACCGATTACACCGCCGCAATTGAAGCGGAATGTTCTGGGCAAGCCCAAATGGGCTCCCTGGCAACCTTCGCTG
>DOEX01000045.1 GCA_003532515.1 Anaerolineaceae bacterium
TGCTTAATCTAACTGAACAAGGCAAAATACTGGCAAAAATTGTCGCTCCAGATCAAAACACGCTGGGCTTTATGCTGCCTTACACGCCTTTGCATTACCTTCTGCTGGAAAAAGCACAGAGCATCCTCAATGTACTGGTGATGACCAGCGGTAACCTGAGTGAAGAGCCGATTGTGACCGAAAACGAGGATGCGCATGAAAAACTTGGTAACATCGCCGATGCCTTTCTCTTTCATAACCGACCCATCGAAACCCGCATTGACGATTCCGTTGTTACTCTGGTAAAGAATCAACCTTATCTCATCCGCCGTGCGCGCGGTTACGCACCTTCTCCTATCCGCCTTCCATTCAAGGCTGCTCCAGCCCTGGCAACCGGCACCCATCTAAAGAACACTTTCGCGCTTTCCCGTGAACGCTATGCCTTCGTCAGTCATCACATCGGTGACCTCGAAAACCAGGAAACGCTGAACGCCTACACTAAATCCATTAACCATTACCAGTCGATTTTCAGAATCCAGCCTCAGCTGATCGCTGCCGACCTGCACCCCGATTACCTGGCGACCCGTTATGCGCAGGAGAGAGCTCAAAGAGGCAAGCTTCCACTGCTCTATGTTCAGCATCACCACGCTCACATCAGTGCTTGTCTGGCTGACAACGGCTGGAAAACTGACGACCCGGTAATTGGGTTAGCATTTGACGGTACTGGTTACGGCACAGATGGCGCCATCTGGGGCGGCGAAGTGCTGGTTGCAAACTATTCCGGTTTCGAACGCCACTTCCAGCTCGAGTATGCCCCTCTGCCAGGTGGCGATGTTTCCATCCGAAAACCTGCCCGTCTCGCCTTGGCTTACTTACAGAAATTTGGTTTGCTGGACCAGGTCGAAGATCTTGCCCCTTACCGTTTTTTGGGTGAGGTTGAAAGACAGGTACTGATCCACCAGGTGGAAACTGGTTTCAACACTCCGCTCACAAGCAGCATGGGCCGGCTTTTTGATGCCGTTACTTCATTAATAGGACTGTACCAGGAAATCAACTATGAAGCCCAGAATGCCATTCGTCTGGAATCCATTGCCGACCCCAACGAGAGCTCAGCTTACGAATTCCCCATCCAAGGCAATCAAATATTGCTTAAACCGCTCTTCGAAAAGATCTTGACCGACTTGCATGCGAATCTGCCCCAATCCACCATTTCCGCTAAGTTCCATAATGCCATTATCCGCCTCGCGCTTGAAGTTTCTACGCAATTGAGGAGCCAGACCGGGATAAATTATGTGGCAATTTCGGGGGGAGTGTGGCAGAATAAACAACTGATCAACAATATCATTCCCGCCTTGGAAAAGGCTGGTTTTATTCCGCTGTGGCACCACCAGGTGCCTGCCAACGATGGTGGTGTTGCTCTTGGGCAACTGCTGACTGCCCTCTTTCAAACGGGATTGATAAAGGAGTTATGATGTGTCTTGGTATTCCAGGAAAAGTAATGGAAATCTACGAAACCGACGGCATTTTGATGTCCAAGGTCGATTTTGATGGTGTTGTCCAGGAAGTCTGCATCGCAACCACCCCAGAAGCGAAGGTAGGTCAATATGTATTGGTGCATGCCGGCTTTGCGTTGAATGTGCTTTCAGACCAGGAAGCCACTGAAACCCTGACAATCCTCAAAGATCTTGAAAAGTTCAATCAAGATCATTACGGCGACCAGGAAAAAGAATGACGAATGGCAAAGTCAGCCCGGAGTCCATCCGACAGACCAAAGCTGTTCTGGAGGAAATTCATCGTATAACAACCCAACCCTGGCACATTATGGAAATCTGCGGTGGGCAGACTCACGCGATCATGGAATACGGGTTGGATCAACTCCTTCCTGAGAAAATCAATCTCATCCACGGTCCAGGCTGCCCGGTTTGTGTGACTTCCTTGGAACTGATTGAGCGCGCCTTGCAGATTGCAGCCTTGCCAGATGTGATTTTTACCAGTTTTGGCGACATGCTGCGGGTTCCCGGTTCAAGTTCAGATTTGTTGGGTGCCCGTGCCAGGGGGGCAGATGTGCGCATGGTCTATTCTCCGATGGACTCGGTTAGATTGGCGCAAACAAACCCGGATAAGCAGGTAGTTTTTTTTGCTATAGGATTTGAGACAACCGTCCCCGCTATCGCTGCCAGCCTGCTGCATGCCGACAAACACGGACTCAAGAATTTCTCAATCCTTCCAGCAAATGTTTTAGTTCCACCAGCCATGCAAGCCATTCTGCAGAGCCCGGATAACCGGGTCAACGCCTTCCTGGCTGCTGGTCATGTTTGTGCGATCATGGGATACTGGCAATATGGACCTATCGCCGAGAAGTACCAGACCCCGATGGTAGTAACAGGTTTCGATCCGCTTGACCTTGCATTGGGAATTCTAATGACTGTTCGCCAGCTGGAAGAAGGTCGCGTGGAAGTCGAGAATGCTTACCCGAAGTACATTACTCGCGATGGCAACCAGACCGCCCAGACTATGATCAACCAGGTATTCGAACCAGTCGACCGTCAATGGCGCGGAATCGGCACAATTCCATTGTCGGGTCTTGGGTTGAAAGAGGTTTACAGCCACTTTGATGCCAGTACCCGTTTTGACATCCAGCTTGCCCGTCTGCAAGAATCACCTTTATGTATTGCCGGCTCAGTCTTGAGAGGGGTTGCCAAACCCAGCGATTGCCCGGCTTTCGGCACGCTCTGCACTCCCACCAATCCGCTTGGCGCTCCCATGGTCTCAGCAGAAGGTGCCTGTTCGGCGTATTATCGTTATCACAAGGTAAACTAATGGACTCTAATTTCCCTGTTATGCAAGGACCGGTCTGTCCCATTCCGATCAGCCAGCATCAGCACATCGTCATCGGGCATGGTGCCGGCGGCGTGCTGACCCACGACCTGATCCGAAATGTGTTTCAAAAATACCTGGGGAATGTGATCCTCAATCAGAGCAATGACGCTGCTTTATTAAGAATGTGGCAGGAAATACCTGAAGAACAAAACCTCGTGGTTTCTACTGATGCTCACATCGTCTCCCCGTTATTTTTCGCAGGCGGTGATATCGGTCGGCTAGCGATCTGCGGAACAGTCAACGATGTTTCCATGCTTGGAGCGGTGCCGAAATTTCTGACCGCAACCTTTATTTTGGAAGAGGGTTTTCCCATCAGTGATCTCGAGAAAATCTTGGTTTCGATGGCTGAAGCAGCTGAAGAAGCACAGGTCAAGATCGTCGCGGCGGACACCAAAGTGACCGAAAAAGGACAATCGGACGGTGTTTTCATCAGCACCACCGGTTTCGGCTGGGTCAACCGCCAATATCAAATCTCCGGTCAGTCTGCCCAGCCTGGCGACGTAGTTATCCTGAGCGGACCCATAGGCAATCACGGTATTGCTGTTGCAGAAGCCCGGGGCAACCTCGGTTTTCGGAGCCGGATTCAATCCGATATCGCTCCTCTCAATGGAATGATTGCAGCTTTGCTCGACGCGGTCCCCGATGTGCACGTCTTGCGCGACCCCACCCGCGGTGGCCTGGCAACTACGTTGGTTGAAATCGCCTGCCAAAGCAAGGTGACCATTCATTTGGAGGAAGAAAGCATCGCGGTCGATCGCGATGTCCAAAGTGCTTGCGACATGTTGGGGCTTGACCCCCTGTATATGGCGAATGAGGGCAAGTTAATTGCGATTGTCCCGTCCCAAAGCGCAGAACGCGCGCTCGAGACGCTCAGAAAGCATCCTTACGGTCAAAAAGCCGTTCAAGTTGGCGTAGTTGAAAGTGACTCGGAGGGGCAACTCCTGCTAAAAACACCATTGGGCACAACCCGTCACCTGGATATGCTGGCTGGCGAAATGCTGCCCAGGATTTGCTGATAATTGCGATGTTTAACCCAAGTCTAAGTTCAGTTCACCGCCTGGTCGTAGTCTTTTTATTGCTATCTTTTACTTTGCAAGCTAGCCTGCCAGGGACTCCCTTGCCGACCGCTACGCCCCCTGCCATTGAGGTTTCACCAGACATTACAAAGCAACAAACACCTACTGCAACCTCTACTACCTCCCCTACCCTCCAACCAGCCACTGCCACCCCGTTTTCTGTTACCCTTACACCTTCCCCTGATCTGGCTCAGCTCTTGGACAAGTCGCTAATCGAAGGGGTTGATTGGTATATCGGTGTTGAGTCCATGGATGGTGAACGACTTTATGCCCGTAACACTGAGGAGGGTTTTGCTCCTGCCTCGATGATCAAAATTCCGATAGCTATGGTGGTTTTAAAAATTCTTGAATTTCGTGGAGACACAATGGAGGATATCCAGAGTTACGGGATCAGCCGCAATTTCAGCGAGATGCTGGAAGCAATGATTGTTCGCAGCGAAGAAGCTGCCACAGAATCGCTTGAATACTTTGCCCGCGGTGATAATCGCCTTAGGAGTTACCTGGATTGGTGGGGAATCAAACATACTACCTTTGATCCCCGCAGAAGTACTGTCGAAGATCTCTTGCTTTCATTGGAATTGATCATTACACGCGAGGCTCTGAACGAAGAGTTCAGCGATTACTTGCTCGACCTGATGAGTACATACACGGAAAATGACAGGATCCTTCTCGGAGCAATGATGGAGCAGTTGCCGCAATGCGTGTTTTACAATAAACGAGGGACACTGCTAAATCCAACCATAGTTTCGGATATGGGTATTTTGACGTGTGGTGAGCAGTCCTGGTATCTTGTCATTGCCGGTACCCCAGCCGTCGATTCGACCGCCAACTTTGAAGACATCCAGGCTTCCATTGAAGAATTTGGCAGGGTTTTCAGCACCTATGTCCAGCAACAAACCAACCAAAAATAAATTTACCTTAAAACAAAAAGGCAGGTTGATCGCCTGCCTCTCATTAGTAAAATTAGGTACTAAACTTCGATTTCTTCTGCAGCTGAGGGCAGTTGATAGCCCATCTGGCGCAGTTGTTTCTTGAGATCGATCAGAGATTTCCGACCAAATCCTTCAACTTCTAATAAAGCTTTCTCGCCGCCTTCGAGTTTTGTTAAGACATCACCAGCCGTGTTGATGCCGGCTTTTGCCAGGGCAGAAACAGCTTTGGCTGAAAGTTTGAACTCAGCAATAGCGCGTTCAGGAGAAGTCTTGGATTCAGAAGCAGCCTTCTTCTCGGCAACGATGTCCTGACGGACCTGCAGACGCTTGTAGAAGCGATCGACCTGACCTTCACGGTCGAGGATGCGAGCCTGTTGTCCGGTATAGAAAGGATGACAGTTCGAGCAAACTTCGGTTCGAATCTCAGGAACGGTTGAACCAGTGGTCCATTCGTTACCACAAGATGCACAGGAGACTTTCGCCTCTGGATAATATTTTGGTTGAATTTTTGTTTTCATCTTAATTATTCACCTTTCGCTGGTCCGTCAGGTGTCTCAAAAACGTGTACACGTTTACGTCCACCAGCCATGGTCTCATATTTTACATAGCCTTCCATGGTAGCAAACAAGGTGTAATCACGACCTTGACCCACGTTCCATCCGGGATGGACCTTGGTGCCGTGTTGGCGTACCAGGATATTGCCACTGATTACTTTTTCGCCGCCATACTTTTTGATTCCCAGGCGTTGTCCCTGGCTATCTCGTCCGTTGCGGGATGACCCGCCACCTTTTTTGTGTGCCATTTCACTACTCCATCACAATTGAATCAACCAGTAACCTGGTGTATTTCTGACGATGACCGGTTTTCTTGCGGTAATTGATTCGGGGTTTGTATTTAAACACCAAAATCTTCTTACCTTTGATCTGATCATCGACCGTGGTATTCACACTGGCACCCTCAATATAAGGGGTGCCGACTGTTACAGAATCGCCATCAACAAGCAAAACAACTTTGTCAAGTACGATTTTCTCGCCGATTTCTGCAGGCAGAAGATCGACCGTTACCAGTCTACCTTCTTCAGCGCGGTATTGTTTACCGCCTGCTTCAATAATTGCATACTTCATATTCTCTCCAATCTTCACTTAACCAGCTTACGAGCGTTTCACCGCCCGGTACCGGGAAAGTTGGTCACATAAGTAACCCCAGCCAACCTGCGCTGGGGCAACGACTCATTATTTTACAATATTTATAAAGAGGTGTCAAGTTATTTTCGCGTTCACATGAGTTTGACACGGTAAGATGTCTATTGTTTCTCGCTTTCCAAATAATAACGCGATACACTGTAAAATAATTGAACATTCCTGTTCTCGCTTGCTTGGAGGATACTGATGATGATCAAAATTAAACGAATTTACGATCCTTGTGATCCTGATGATGGCTGGAGGGTGTTGGTCGACCGTATCTGGCCAAGAGGAATCTCCAAAGAGAGAGCCCACCTGGACGAATGGCGCACAGAATTAGCCCCTAGTCCGGAACTGCGCGAATGGTTTTGTCACATACCTGAAAAATTTGCGGAGTTTTCCATAGCCTACCGGGCAGAATTGGACAATAACCCCGAAATTCAGAAATTGATCATGCAAATCTTGGAGAAAAGCACAATCAGCCAGGTGACACTGCTCTATTCAGCCAAGGACAGCGAGCACAACCAGGCAGTCGTTCTGCGGGACTATTTGAATGAAAAGGCTGGCTCAGTATAGTTCCGTTATCGTGAGCTTTCTTGCGAAGCGATCTCTCGAGGAGTGGGAAACAAGCTTTAGACTGCAGATTACCACCCCCCTTTTCCGTGATTTTCACATCGATGTAGTTCGAAGAACGGGGGCTCGCAATGACCGAGAAGTTAATCAATTCCAAAAGTTTGTCCTTGACTTGCGAAAAATCCTCGTGTAGAATTGCCCTCTCGATGCTCCTATGGTCTAGTGGTTAGGACGCGGCCCTTTCAAGGCTAAAACCCGGGTTCGAGTCCCGGTAGGAGCACCAAGAAAAAACAAGCTAATTCAACGGCTTGTTTTTTTATTTAATCAGTTTGGCTATATAGAAACAGACGAGTGAGCAGTTCAGCCCGCGCGTCGGGTGTCATCCAGGTGGGCGTGGACCAATTGAAAAATTGCGTGGTCAGCAGCTCAACCCCTAAATACTTGCCATCATAAAAGACATGCCTGTCGATAAAGGCTTTGTCGGAGTCGTCATACCAACCCAACTGGTCAAAAAAGAGGTTTCCCAGTCCATAATGAACAAAGCTGTCTTGCCAAAACTCGTAGATATGCGGCTGGTGCGCCTGGCTACCGCTCACGATCACAGCACCTGCCTCAGCCAACTGGCGGAAATCTTCAATCATATTGGGCTCAGGCTGCCAGAGATAGATCTCGTCGTGTTGGAAAGTGGCGATGACCAGGTAGCCCTCTGCCCTCAACTTCTGTATTTCTGAAACCATGTAATCCATATCGCAGTGGAAAGCCCCCGGGTTGGTTTCGCTGGCTGTGGCATAGCCGGGTGCCTTTGCGTTGCAACCTATGAAAGCTATCTTGTTGCCGTTGTGTTCCAGCTTCAGCGGTGCTTTTGCGTCATCAATATCCTTGCCGCCGCCATAGTAGGACCAACCTTCGGTGTCATACATTTCGAGGGTGTGCAGCATCGCTTCCGGACCCCAATCCCGAAAGTGGTCACCGGTCAGTTCGACCACATCTGTGCCAATTTCACTCAGCAAGTCAATGTAGCTATCGTCCGAACAGAAAACAAGGTCAACCTCCTGCACCCATTGCGGTTCCGGGCAATCGCTGGCAAAGGGTACCTCGTTGCTAACGTGGGCTATATCAGCCTCGCGCATGACCTTGCCAATGGATTTTGCAGGTGATAAAACGCCGTAAATTTCCATTTCTTTAGCGGTTGCACGGGTCAGTGCTGTTACGCCTGTCAGAATCACTGTGGTTAATTTTTCTGCGTTGCGGTTAGTTTTAGGGAGGATCGACTGAAGCTCAGCCAAGACCTTTTCAAACGTCTCCTGGTCCACTTGAGTTGTTTCATTCATCGATAAGGCAATGCCTACGCGCAAAGGGTAACTGGCGGGGTCAAAACTTTTTTGTACTGGCGATTGGGCATCAATTGCAATGACCTTCCACATCGGTTCAATTTCCTCAAAGGGAATCACCGCCCAAACGTTGCTTCTTTCTGTACAGTAGGCAAGCAATTCGTCTGATGATTTCTGACCGACCTTACCTACGGGTTCACCATAC
>DOEX01000212.1 GCA_003532515.1 Anaerolineaceae bacterium
AACAGCCTGAACAAACTGGTAAGCAACACCTGGGAAGAACTGGGTAAGGCTGGCTATGACTGGTGGAAGGATGTGACCGCCCAGGAGCATTTTAACAGCCTGCATGACATCACTGGCACCCTCATCGGCACCGTAGGCGATCTGCCTGCGATCGCTGAAGGCGGAAATTACCCGGAACTGAAGGTGGGTGATTCACCTGAGACCGCCAGTTTTACCAAATATGGCGGCTATATCCCGTTGACCCTGGAACTGATCGACCGCGATGAAACCCGCAAGTTGCGTGCCTATGCCCGTGAACTGGCTTCTGCCGGCATGCGTAAGATCTCACGCCTGGTAGCCGAGATTTTTACCGTCAATGGTGGCGCGGGTCCGAACCTGGCAGATGGTGAAGCGCTATTCAACGCCGACCCTGCCATCCTGGGTGGAGGGCATGCCAACCTGGGGTCACTTGCCCTAAATGCAGCCAATTGGGACCAGGTCAGCGGAAAAGTTTATTCACAACCTATGTTGATCAAGAACCTGGCTGGTTTTTATGGCACCGGACCGCAGATGGCAGTCAACCCTAAATTCATGCTCGTTCCACGTGCGCTCCAGAAAGCAGCCCTGGAAATTTGCACAGGCGCCCTGGTGCGTGAGGTGGATTATGTGTACGACAACGTCCTGAAAGGCAGTGCTGTGCCGTTGGTGATCCCGGAGTGGACCGACGCGAACGATTGGGCGGCAGCCTGTGATCCCCGTGTGGCACCCGCTATTTTTGTGGGCGAACGCTTTGGTCTGGCTCCAGAAATCTTTATTGCGGGCGATGAGCTTTCTCCAGCGGTCTTTTCGAACGATGAGCATCGCTTGAAAGTACGCCATTACCTGGCTGTCTGGGTCAACGATTTCAGACCGCTTTACAAGAATAACGTCGCCTAATCGCGAAAGGAGAGATGATGTCTAAATTGAAAGTGTTGTTGAGTTCACGGAAGTTCTGGGCAGCTTTGGTCGGTCTGGTCTTCATGATCATTAAAGCCTGGAAACCGGATTTTCCACTGGATGGTGATCAGTTAGCTGGGATCATTGCCCTGTTAGTGACTTACATCCTGGGCACTGCCCTGGAGGACGGCTTACGCGCCGATAAATAAGTAAGGAGGGGGATCATCTCCCTCCGCCCGAAAAATAAGTGCCCCCTCACCAACTCGGTGAGGGGGCAGGAGGTAGCAATGAAAGAAAATGACGTAAAAAAAGTAGTCACTCGCCTGATGGGAAAGGATGTGCTCAGTTATCGCTTGCGCGAGGATGGCTTTTTGGTGGTGGTCAACTGGCAGGGTTGGAAAGTGACCTTTTCGCCAACAGAAGTAGAAAAAGCGCTTCAAAGCCGACACAGAAGACCGGAGGTAAGTAATGATTGACCTGAGCAGCCTGGTTTTGCGGTTGGATGCCCAATTCCTGGACCTCCACCAGCTGGCATTGCCTGAGAGCTTGAAAACAGAGGCGTTTCGCGCCAGTCTGGGTGAGTTGAATAGTATGTTGGGCGCGAATTACATATTGAGCGGGTTGGACGGTGCCAGCCAGACCACCTTGACCGAACAGCATTTACCGGCTTTGATGCGGGGCGCTGGCGCAACCATCCTGGAGGCGATTGCCTTCCACAATTACACCAGCTACAGCAACCTTCCAACGAACCGACCCGATTTTGAAACCTGGTCACGCTCCTTGCGGCAAGAACGCGACCAGTTGTTGGACAGCTTGCGTTTGCGCACTTTTAGCCAGTCTACCGGGCTGCCCTGGGGTACCTGGCAACTGGAAGAAACGGAGCCTGATGACTAATTTGGCAATCGGTCGTCTGAATTTACCGGATGAACAAGCCTGGCTGGCTCTGACTGGAAGCACAGTAATGGAGGGATTGGTTGGTTCGGACTACCAATTTAGTCCCTGTGACGAAAATACCTCCCGTGAGACGGTGCAATTGCACCTGCGTGGTTCGCAGGCTCAGTTGAGGCAATGGCTGAACCGCCTTGAGGCTTTCCAGCAGCAGCCTGAGGACTTGTTTTTGCGTCTTTGGAGCGATGACTTGCAGGAGTATGGCTATGCCTGCATACATCAGCTTAACCTCAAAACCCTGCCTGGTCACCTGGCATCACACGAGCGAGGTTCACTGGAGCTTGATCTGGATATCCTGCGAGAGACCTTCTTTTTCGGCCAGGAGGTCCCAGTATCACTTTCCAACAGCTCTGGTCCACCCCTGGAATCCGGGCTAAAAATCTATAACCATGATGATGCTACGATTGGTCACGATAACTGGTTCAAGGTCGACGCAGGAAACCTCGATTTGAAATTTCCTGCTTTTTTACGCTTCCAGTTTGAAAACAACTTCAATGGATCTGATCTGGGTGATTTTTGGGTCGGCAGCTTGCCGGTTAAACTGGGGCAACCACAACCAAAGCTGAATTTGGAGGCTGAAGACGGGAGCGGGGGCACACTTGTAAGCCACAGCCAGGCTTCAGGCGGCAAATATTGCCGGTACAGCTGGAGTGGTGCAAATTGGCAGACTTTGACCAGCTGGGTCCTGGGACCAATTGAAGTCAGCCAGTTGGTTGGAGGCTCGGTTTTGCCGCTGCTGAGGTTTTTTAATCCACCACTGAGTGCTAATTTGCAGGTACGAATCCTCGTCTATTTACAGGGAAACCTGGTTTTCGAGGGTCCGGTCACCTACCACACTTCCGGGAAAGGTTATGCCAGTCTGGACCCTTTACGCTTGCCGTTAGGTGAGCTTCCGATGCAAAGCTATGCCAGTCATCATCAATTGGTGTTGCAGGCGAAGCAAACAGACGCGGGTGAACACCTGCTGGAGTTGGATGACCTGTTGCTGCTTCCGCAGCATAGTTTTGTTGGCTACCACGCTTTGAGCGGCTTAAGCTATCCATTGAAATTGATCGAAGACGGAATGAGCGCAAACAGCTGGAGTCTGCAGGATGGCATGGAATTTAAAAGCCATTTAAGTTTTGGCTCCGGGCTGGAGTTGAAGCCTGACTTGCCGCAGTATTTTTGGTGCTTTCAGACTGATACAAACAGCCTGGCACCCATTGACCGGACACTATCGGTAAGAGCCTGGTACCGCAGACGATGGAGATTACCATGAGCTGGAGCGTGGAAGTTTTGGACCGAAATAGTGGGCGCTTTTTAAACTCACCGGAAAGCTGCACACCGCTCAGCTTAAGCTGGGATGATATCTCGGGTCCGGATAAAGCGTTGATCCGCTGCCCATGTGATCACTTAAGCATCGAGGATTGGCGGGCACGGCTTGGGCAGGATGTACGCGTATATGACTCGCTTGGCAGATTAGCCTGGTGGGGATACCTGGAGCAGGTGAGACAGGTGCATGGAGAACTGCAGAGAACGGTTGGAATGACTGATGTTGCAAACCGTATTGCAGTGCGATTCAGGGATTTGGGTGGGGCAGAACCGGGTGAGATCAGCCAGACAGCCTGGGTCGATAACCTGGAAAGCCAGTCTGTGTATGGGATCAAAGAATCCATTTACCAGGTTGGCTTTACCTTACGTACCAATGCCGAATTGACAGCCGCTGTGCGCCTGAAAAAACAGGCCTGGCCTGAAGTGAAATTAGGTTCCAACGCGCCCAGTTTAATAGACACACTGGGTGCCTGCTTTTTGGAGTGCCGGGGATGGATGCAGACCCTTGGCTGGCGGGTTTGGCCAGGATTGAGCGCTGTTACAGCGCACTCCCCTTCTCAGCAGGGAATTCAACCTGTGGGTGATGCATCAGCGAGTCGAAGGGTTGCGCAGTCTTTCCTGGTAAAAGATTCTCTGCAATTCAATCGGCTGGCAATTCGGGCACGAAAGCAGGGCAATCCTACGGATTCATTGCAGTTTAGTCTGCAGACCAGTTTGAATGGAAAACCATCTGGGGTTGAACTGGTTGCCCAGTTATTGAGTGCGAGCGAGTTGAGCGGCGAGAGCTATGGCTGGGTGGAAGTCAAATTATCTGCGCCTGTCAATCTGGAGGTCGGAACACCTTATTGGCTGATCCTCGAGCGCAGTGGTGGGGTTGATCCCGGAAATTATTACCTGCTTGGTCTGGATGAAAACCAAGGCTATAAGGATGGCACTCTGCTCATTTATGATCAATCTAATGCAACCTGGAACAGTCGTCTTCCGGGGGCAGACCTGTTGTTCCGCCTGACTGGCGTGCTTGAGCAGGTGGAACAAATGCGGCAAGTGGTTGACTATGGCGGTCAATTTTTGAACCTATTTACAGCTGACTTCGGGGAGAGCCAACTGCTTCCACCGCTGAGTGACGAGGGGCAGGATTGCTTGACAGTCTTTCGCACACTGATAAAACAGGGAAATGCTGATCTTGAGCCGTTGTGTGCCGGGATTGACCCTAATCGAAACCTCAATATTTGGAAAAAGCCTGTAGCAATCAACGTCAAACTGCGGTTGAGCCCGGGAGGTAACCTGGAAACGCGCTTTGGAACACCCTTGGACGCACCCTGGCAAGCGGTTGGACAATGGCTTCAGCCTGGGAGCGCCCGTCCGCTCTACCTATCCAATCTCTCGCTGGAACCGATAGGAAATCACATGACTTTTAACAATAAGTAAGCTTTACCAAAGAGATTTCAGACGTAATTCTTACAACTTAAACCGATCGCGTTTTTTTGGATATAATTAACCGGTAATTAGAGATCAATAAAATAGACAACAGCGGCAAAAACAAGGATCATCCATCCTTAAATCCATTTTTGATCACGCTGGTCTCATTCGCAGAAAGTAAGAAACGGAGCATAAAATGAATAAAGTTGCGCTTGTGAGTGATTCTTCAGCTTACATACCCAATGAGTATGTAGAACAATATGATCTTTCCATTCTACCTTTAACAGTCAATTGGCATGGCGAATCTTTTTACGACGGTATTGATATCCAGGCTACCGATTTTTACACACAATTAGCCGCTTCCAAAGAAATGGCAACTACCAGCCAGATCACTGTAGGACAATTCGTGGAGGTTTTTAAAAGACTTCTGGACGAAGGCAAAGATGTGTTTTACATGGGCATTTCCAAAGGACTCTCCGCCACCATGGATTCTGCTGTCCAAGCCA
>DOEX01000209.1:0-2623 GCA_003532515.1 Anaerolineaceae bacterium
CTACATCTGTTTCGACCGTGTCGATGGGCTTGAGGTCATAGGCTTCAACTAGCACCTTGACCACATTGGGGGAAAGGAACGCCGGCAGTGTCGGACCGAGGCGGATCTTCTTCACGCCTAACGACAGCAGCGCCAGCAAAACGATCACCGCTTTCTGCTCGTACCAGGCGATGTCAAAAGACAGCGGAAGATCGTTGACGCTGCAATCAAAAGCTCCAGCCAATGCCTGGGCGATCACAATCAGTGAGTAGCTGTCGTTACATTGTCCGGCGTCCAAAACGCGCGGGATGCCGCCGATATCGCCTAAACCGAGCTTGTTGTAGCGATATTTCGCGCAGCCAGCCGTTAGGATGACCGTATCTTCCGGCAGCGCCAGGGCAACATCCGTGTAATACTGGCGGTTTTTTTGGCGTCCGTCGCAGCCTCCCATCACCACAAAGCGAGAAATTGCGCCGGCTTTGACAGCTTCGATAACCTTATCAGCCACACTCAAGACGGTGTGATGGGCGAAGCCAATCGGGATCGTGCCACTTTCCAGTTCCTGCGGTCCAGGCAGGGTTTTGGCAAGCGCGATGATCGCGGAAAAGTCTTTGTGCCCACCTGGCTGGCGGTCAGCAATATGAGGAACGCCCGGATAGCCGGTCATGCCCGTGGTAAAGATGCGATCTTTGTAGGCATCCTTGACCGGCACGATGCAGTTGGTGGTCATCAAAATGGGACCATTGAAAGAGGCGAACTCTTTATCCTGTTTCCACCAGGAACCACCATAGTTGCCTACCAGGTGTTTGAATTTCTTCAATTCGGGATAGGCGTTGGTGGGCAGCATTTCGCCATGAGTATAGATATTCACGCCAGTGCCCTCGCTCTGCAGGAGCAGCTCTTCCAGGTCCACCAGGTCGTGTCCGCTGACCAAAATGCCAGGTCCGGGCACCACGCCCAGGTTGACCTGGGTCGGTTCGGGGTTGCCATAGCGGGAAGTATTGCTTTGATCCAACAGCGCCATCGCCTTGATGCCATATTCACCGGTTTTCTGGACCATACCGAGCAATTCGCTGACACCCAGTTTGTTGTTGGTGGTAGCTTCCAGCGCTTCCTGCATGAAAGCCAGGACGCTTTCGTCGCGCCCACCCACCAGGTAGGCATGGTCGACGTAGGCTGCTATGCCCTTGAGACCGTAGATAATCAATTCGCGTAAGGCGCGGACGTCCGGGTCGAGATCGGGGTCAGCCATTACGCCGACAGTTCGGGCTTTGGCGAGCAGGGTCTCGATTTCGTAATTTTCTGGCTGCCAGCCGGCCCAATCGGGACCGCTACCGTTGCAATTGGAACTGTGCAGTTCGTTACAGCGGCTCTGGGCACGAAACCGTAGGTTATCGCGCAGTTCGATAGCTTTTTTAATCAATTCAACGAAACGATCAGTGTCAAAATTAGCATTGGTGATAGTGGAGAAAAGTGCCTGGGCGACGAAAAGGTCGGTCTCATCGTCCTGCACGCCCATATTGCGACCACGGGTGCCCCAGAACGAGATGCCTTTGAGCATATAAATCAACAAGTCTTGCAAGTTGGCGACATCCGCTGTTTTGCCGCACATGCCTTTGGGGGTGTTACAACCAGTGTTGCGCATGGCTTCCTGGCATTGATAACAAAACATTTCGGACATGAAAAAACTCCTTGAATGAGAATTCAAAATTGGACCCTAATTATGCCATAAACCCCAATATTTTGGTCATGATGATGATTAAGGAAAATGGATACTAAAAAAAGTAACGAGAAACTCGTCTAATTTCTAAGATAAACTTGGCAGGTAAACAACCAAGACATCCTGCGCTTTCGGCTCAGGTTTTATAGGTGATACAAGCCTTCCCAGACATGGATCTGGGCATGCAGTTGTTCATGCACGCCATGGCCAATCACGTTTTCTTCATGAGCTTCGAACTTCTCAAAAAGTTCCATTTGTCTTGCATCGCTGATCAATTCGTCAGCCAGACTGAAAAGAATTGTATTTTCCTTCCATATGTGCGATCGCAGAAGATCACGGTATTCAATCGCGTGAAGTTTAAAAGTGGCAAGGTCAGCGCTCAACAAAGCTTCTCTCATCAATGCGATTAACTGCCGCCCCATCACGTGTTCTTGCAACATTGCACCAATTGGACCCCCCTCATTCGGGACACCCAGGTTTTCAAGTTCCTTGAAAAGAACATCCTCCTCTTTGCCGTGGTGGCACTTGTCAGCAAAGACGGTCAGGAAATTAACTAATTCGTCCCCAAAGATCAGGTCTCTTTTCTCGTCAGGGATCGGCGAGGTCAACATATTGTCGAGTATGGAAAAAACGTGCAGAATGGCTTCATGCTCATTCAGTAAATCTTGTATAGCTTTACCCATGATGAACTCCTTTATATGGCTTAACTCGGATTATAAAGTAAATCATCATGCAAAATTGTTGCTATGGCGAGTTGTATAGTGTCGGAACTCGAATAACGATTTATGGGGCACCTGTCTACGATTCAACGAGGGGAACCAGACAAGCTTCCCCGTCGAGACTGTCTAGACAGGAAAGCCATTTACAGTTGAGGCTGTGCAAAGCCTCCCCTTGTGGGATGCCTCAACCACCATTGGCATTGTG